>WLHA01000114.1 GCA_009702955.1 Actinomycetota bacterium | reverse complement strand
CTAAATGTTTTACTTGATCTAGTTTCTAATCTCCACAACAAGCCCGAGTGCGGGATCGCCCAAGATAAGGATGTGCCGGTGTCAATAGCCCTCTGCCCGGGTTCGTTCGACCCGGTAACCCGCGGCCACCTCGACATCATCGAACGAACCTCGAGACATTTCTCTGAGGTTGTCGTTGCTGTCATCCGAAATCCGCAGAAGACTCAGTCGCTATTCTCGCTTGAGGAGCGCCAGGAGATGCTGCGCGAGGTGACGGCCCACTTGCCGAATATTCGGATTGAGTTCTTCAAAGGCCTCCTCGTTGATTTTGCTCGAGACCTTGGAGCAGATGCGATTGTTAAGGGTTTACGCGCTGTGACGGACTTCGATTACGAGCTCCAGATGGCGCAGATGAATCAAAGCCTCTCGGGTATAGACACCTTCTTTATCTCGACTAGCCCGCAGTATTCGTTCCTCTCTTCGAGTTTGGTGCGAGAAGTGGGGCGTTTTGGTGGGGATGTGTCGACGATGGTGCCGGCGTCCGTAGCGGCGCGGCTCGTAGATCGTTTTGCCGAACAGGGGAAATAACAACATGGAGAGATTGGCTGATAAAGCATGAGCGATTACGACGCGCTTGACGGGACGATCCCTGATACAGAGGTATGCCTCAACATGATTAGAGAGCACGTCGAGCAGGCGCGCTCTATGCCGATGTCTGCATCGGTGATGGTCAACCGTGAGGAACTCCTCATCCTTCTCGAGGATGCGGAGGCCTCCCTCCCCGAAGAGATTCGCCAGTCGCGATGGTTGCTTAAGGAGCGAGAGGAGTTTCTCGCCAAGGCCCGCAAAGAGGCCGAGGAGATCATCGAGGCGGGGCGTCAGCAGGCTGAGCGCATGGTCGAGCGCACCGAGGTTGTGAGGTCTGCTCGCAGGACCGCTGAGAAAATTGTCCAGGACGCTGAGGATCGTGCTCGCGCCATGCGCCTAGAGACCGAGGATTACATCGATCAGAAGCTTGCTGGCTTCGAGGTGGTACTCGACCGCACAATGGCGGCGGTTCAGAAGGGGCGAGAGAGGCTTCAGGTAGTTGTTGAGGCCGGTTCTGACCCCGATATTGATATTGATGAGGCTGCGACAGAGTTCTTCAACCAAGACTCTGACTAGAGGCTCTAGCAGGTTTACATATAATGGAAATTATCTCGGCCTGCTAACATCTCGCCCTTGGAGCTTGAGGGCTCAGCACCTGCGTTTCGTTTAACGGCCAACTCAGGTTCAACTCTCTAGAGACATGCACTTCAGCAAGTATCTAATCAAGCACTTGACCAAAGCCACACTCAGCCGTGCGCGGCCTTACTAAGAACGAATCTGGCGAATCCCATGGACTCTCTGCGCTGCAACGTCGCGGATCTTCTGCACCGACCGGCCGCCCGCCGGTTAGTAGTGCTGTCCATTGACCCCGAAGAACTCGGCGGTGTTGGCCAGACCAGGCTCGTTAGTGATGAGCCCGTATCAGTGAAGATCGCGTTCGAGCATGTATCCGACAGCATCGTGGTCAATGGCCAGGCCGCAGCCGTATACGAGCTCACGTGCTCTAGATGTCTTGAGCCGATTCGCCATCCAGTCGCTGCCCCGGTGCGCGAGTTATTTGAGCACGACCCGATCGAGGGGCAGACCTACAAGCTCGAGGGCGACGAGATCGACCTCGGCGGCCCCATTCGCGACAACATCCTTCTCCAACTTCCATCTGCGGCGCTCTGTAAAGACGATTGTGTCGGGCTCTGCTTGGTCTGTGGAATAAACCGCAACACGGATACGTGTAGCTGTGACCTAACCGTCATGGACCCACGATGGGACGCCCTGAAGGATATAAAGATCGACTAAAAATGCAGCAATACTGCTGATATTTAGGTAATTACTACCTAGTACTAAACGCACCTAATACTGAATACCAAAATGTGAACAAATAAATAGGAGAACAAAATGGCTGTACCTAAGCGCAAGACCCCAAGAGCAAAGACAAGGCAGCGACGAGCCTCTAACTGGACCCTCGATCGCGCGCCTCGCAGTACCTGCCCAACCTGCGGTGCAACCAAGTTGCCTCACATCGTTTGCGGTAACTGCGGTACATACCGAGGCCGCCAGGTAATCGACGTCAGCTGACTCCATTGAGCGCACCACTGCGCATCGCGATCGATGCTATGGGCGGAGACCGAGCGCCCGGCGAGATCGTTGCCGGGGCGATTCAGGCTGTCGAGACACTCGGCGTTGAGGTTCTCCTCTTCGGGCGCGAGGACGCTATTACCGCGTTGTTCCCGAACGGCGCTGCACCAGCTGGTGTCAGTGTCATCGGGTGCTCTGAGGTAATAGAGATGACCGATGATCCGGCGCGATCTATTCGTTCCAAGAAAGACTCATCAGTAGTCCGCTGCGCTGAAGCGGTGCGAGACGGTGCCGCAGACGCAATGGTCGGCGCGGGTAACACCGGAGCCACGATGGGCAGCGCACTTCTGCGTATGGGTCGCATTAAAGGCGTCGCTCGCCCTGCTGTGGCAGTGCCAATCCCGGTTCCTTTCTCCCATCCGCATCTCCTCGTCGATGCCGGCGCCACCGTTGATGCTTCCCCAGAGTGGCTTGTGCAGTTTGCGCTGATGGGGCGAGCATTCTCGAGGCTGCGATTCGGCGTCGAGAGCCCAATGGTGGGGCTTCTCTCCAACGGTGAAGAGCCAGGTAAGGGAGACGACCTCCGCAAGAAAACTTTCGAGCTTCTAAATGGGCAGCCTTGGTTCACGGGCAACGCCGAGGGCCGCGACTTCATGACCGGCCACCCAGAGGTACTTGTCACAGATGGCTTTACCGGCAATGTTGCTCTCAAGGCTATGGAGGCAGCACTCAAGGCTGCCGCCGGGCTCGTCTTTACAGTTCTTGGATCCACCGATGAGACAAAGAAAGCTGCAGAGGTTGTTACAGGACCGCTGCTCCAAGCAGTTACGGATTACTTAGACCCCGACACATTTGGTGGCGCTGCCTTGCTCGGCGTCGACGGTGTCTGCATCATTTCGCACGGATCATCATCGGCTCGCGCAATTGTAAATGCGTGCTCGCTTGCTATCGACTGCGTAAATGGAGACCTAGTTACCCTAATGAAGGAGACGATTCAAAATGCCAGCTGAGACACACACGACTCGTGAACCGATCTCGCCCGATGAGGTATTTGCAATTGTTAAAGCAAATCTCTGCGAGATTCTCGAGGTATCTGAGGACACGATCCTTAGAGAATCTCGTTTTGTCGAAGACCTAGATGCTGACTCGCTCGCTCTGATTGAGCTCGTCGAGGCGCTAGAGGAAGATCTCGGCGAGAGAACGGTTGGCTTCTCGGTCGATGATGAAGACATCTCTGACATGAAGACGGTTGGAGATGCAGTTGATTATGTAATAGCGCGCCTTGGGGGCAAGTCGGCGTAACTGCCGTTCTCAATATGACCGAATCCGCGCGCCGAGCACTTGAGTCCAGAATTGGATACGCATTTCAAGATGAGTCTTTGCTCCTGCGCGCTTTAGTCCACAGGTCTTGGTGTGCCGAGCACTCGGATGCGCGCTCGAACGAGCAGTTTGAGTTCCTTGGAGACTCCATCCTTGGTTATGTAATTAGCGATCACGTATTCAATAAGTACCCAGATCTAACCGAGGGTCAGTGGTCCAAGGTCCGCGCCTCCGTTGTGAATACTGAGAGCCTCGCCGAGGTTGCCCGTGGCATCGGCCTAGGGGAGTGCTTATTTCTAGGCAAAGGTGAAGCTGCTGGCGGCGGGCGCGAGAAGGTCTCCATTCTCGGCGATGCAATGGAGGCTGTGATCGCAGCCGTTTATCTTGACGGCGGTGAAGAGGCTGCACGAGAGGTTGTCTTGACGCTTCTCGAGACCGACGTTGCTACGGCCGCAAAATTGCCCGGTTCTGATGACCCGAAGACGATGCTGCAAGAGCTCGCGTTGGTGCGAGAGATAGGTCTCCCCAAATATCGCGTACATGGCGACGGACCAGATCATGAGAAACGGTTCTATGCAACGGTTCTGCTCGACGGTGTCGAGCGTGGATCGGGAGAGGGAGTTAGCAAGAAGCAGGCCGAGCAGGCTGCGGCGAGCATTGCCGCTGATTGGCTCCGCGAACAAGCGATTGGGTCAACCGACCCGAGCGCAGACGACGCCGAGGGGCGTACGGATCGGGGAAGTATTAATGCCTGAACTGCCAGAAGTAGAGACTGTTCGAAGAGATCTCGATAAGGAGATTGCCGGAAAGAAGATTAAGTCGGTCGAGGTCACAGGCGCGCGTTCAACGCGTCGCCATGAGGACCTAAAGACATTCATCGATCCGTTGGTGGGGCGCACTGTCAAAGGTGTTGACCGCCGCGGCAAATATATGATCGTCAAACTTGATGGGCCAGACGTTCTGATCATCCACCTAGGAATGTCCGGGCAGTTGCTGCGCGCGCCTTCGGTGCGTACCGAGATGCCCAAGCACACTCACGTTGTGATTACTTTCACTCAGGGTGGACAGCTGCGCTTCATCGATCCGCGTACCTTCGGCGAGATGTTCGTAACCACGCTTGACGTAATTGAGGAGCAAGTCCCAGAGCTTGCGCATCTCGGGATCGATCCACTCGCCTCGACGGTGACTTGGAAAGCGTTCGGTGGGCTGTTGACGCTGCGCAGCGCAAAACTCAAGACGGCTCTTATGGACCAGCGTGTGCTTGCTGGAATCGGGAACATCTACAGCGACGAGATTCTCTTCCACGCTGGGCTGCGCTTCGATCGCTCAACTGACTCTCTAAAGCCCGAGGATGTGCGTCGCCTCTATCGCTCCACGGTTGAGGTACTCCAGGAGGCGCTTCGTCTTAGAGGGTCATCTCTCGCAGATGCTCAGTACGTTGACCTATTCGGGAACCCAGGGGGCTACCAAGCCGAACATCAGGTCTACGCACGTGACGGACTGCCCTGCCGCCGCTGCCGCCAGACCATTACAAAAGAGAAATTTACCGGTAGGACTACCTATTTCTGCCCAGCGTGTCAGATCTGAGGATGGCCCAAAATTCGCAAGAATCTGGGCTGATTCGACGTCGCCTCCTTATCTCCGGGCGCGTTCAGGGGGTCTGGTTCAGGGACTCATGTAGCGAACAGGCTCGGGCGAACGGCGTCTTCGGATGGGTTAGGAATACCCCTAATGGTGCCGTGGAGGCAGTATTCGAGGGTGCTCCCGATGATGTTGACCGGCTAATTGAGTGGTCCAAGACTGGCCCAACCCATGCGTTGGTCGAGAGTGTTGAGATAGAGATTGAGGAGCATGAGGGCTTAAGCGCCTTCTCCATAAAATGATGATTGAGCAAATGATTATTGAGGTTGCATTGATTCTGCATATGCGCGCGCGCTGCGGCGCTCATCGCTACGCTCCGGTTTCGGACGGAGAAGGGG
>WLHA01000113.1 GCA_009702955.1 Actinomycetota bacterium | reverse complement strand
TTCCGGTTCCCGCGCTCGTCATCATCGTCATCATCGTTGTAACGGCGGCGCGTCGTTGTAGTAGTCGCAGGTGGTCGCGTTGTAGTGGTTGTGGTTGAGCTCGTCGTGGTACTCGTGCTTGTACTTGTTGTTGAGGTACTAGTTGTAGAGCTCGGCGGAGGTGGAGGCATCGTTGTTGTAGTGGTACTAGTTGTAGTGGTGCTACTCGTAGTGGTTGGAGAGGGAGGCCCGAAGGGATTTCCACCATCGTCATCGCGACGCGGGCGAGTTGTTGTGGTTGTAGTCGTAGCCCCTGGTGTAGTGGTCGAGGTAGTACTTGTAGTACTCGTCGATGAGGTGCTTGAGGTAGAGGTAGACCCGTAGTGGTTGTCGTCGCTCTCGTCAT
The DNA here is from genome assembly GCA_009702955.1 of Actinomycetota bacterium. Classification (GTDB taxonomy): domain Bacteria; phylum Actinomycetota; class Acidimicrobiia; order IMCC26256; family IMCC26256; genus IMCC26256. The sequence continues at coordinate 5,066 of WLHA01000113.1, read as the reverse complement.
GGCCGTTGTTCTCGTCGTCACCTTCGTGGTTTTTGCCGACGGGACATGGAAAGAGCAGGCGCCTCCCAGCAAGCAAGGGATTTGAAGGGTTTGGGTCTACAAATCCATATGCAAAGTGGGTGCCTTGATACGCATATCCGACGATAAATCGAGCCTGGCGACCGCCAGCATTTGGTCCGGTGACCTCGGGTAGGAGCACCGCCCAACCCTGTGTGCCGGTCTGAGTGATCTGTGGATATACATCTGGCTCTAAGAGAGGAATGGTCGGGTTGTCGCGTGACCAGTTAGCGATGAGAGGTGGGACAATCATCTTGGGAGCGTCGCCGCTGCTGCCGCCGCCTTCTCCGTCGTCTCCGTGACCGTGACCATCGCCATGGGTTTTATCGGGTTGGTTTTTATTGGGTTGGTTTTTATGAGAGTCGTTTTTCTTAGATTCGTTTTTATGAGAGTCGTTCTTCTTGGAGTCAGATTCGCTCGAGCGCGTACTGCTGATCAGCGTGAAGGCAAGACCGCGCTCACTATCGGAGCTGCCGCCGGAGTTTTCCCCGGAATGGTCGTCGCTGTTCTTCTTCTTCGGGGGGTAGAAGCCATACGGATACGGCGGGAAGTAATTTTTCTCGAGCGTTAGACCTGCGACATAGAACTGAGTACACGGTCGCTCGGTTCCAGAAGCGGTGAGCGAGTAAGCCGATGCAGTCTTGATTACAGGTGCAGCCCAGACAACGCCGGCAGCAACCGCAGAGCGCGCGAGAACCTGACGTCTCGATACGCCTGCTTTCTCTACACGTGCGGCGCCTGGTGTGCCGCTGCTGCTCGCGTGTTTCACGCTCTCCCCCAAATGTCTTGGTCGCGAAGGTACCACCCTCTGCGCGAATTCTCTAGTGGGAATTAGGCGCACGGCCTCGGCCTTTAACCTCTGAAATGCCTCAAGGTAAGCGCCATCCGGCGAGCAGTTAGAGGGATCCCCTTTAGTTACAACTCATCGCAGAACCATGCTGCCCCAACTGAGCTACCCGTGAGAATCGGGTCCTTGAGGTCGTACTTATCAATGAGTACCCCGCCCTGGCAGGCGAGGCGGTGCTTCCCCGGGAGGGTCATATCGACCCAGAGCGGCGTCTTCTTGCCGACAAAGACAATTGGCCCAGAGAGGCTCTTGCCCTCCGAGATGGGAGTGAACTTCCCGCCGATTACTCCAACCTTTACCGAGCGAGTCCCCTTCGGCACCACAATCGCCACAAACCCAATCTTTGAGCGCTTAGCATTTGCCGCAACGACGAGGGGTATGTCGACGCTATCTGCATCATCCGCAACGGGTGGGTAGCAGCGCGCGTTGCCTGGAGCGTTGCCCGGAGCTGAGATTGACTTTGGTTTGGTGACAATGCGCCAGCAGGTTGTGCCTTTATTTCCAGTTGCGCGCTCGAGCCTCCAGGTAACCGAGTCGGCCTTGCCCTTGCTCACTAATCGGTATGGCCCTTTTGGCGTAACCGATCTGAAGTCAACCGCTGGTGTCACCGCTCCAACTCCCGTTACTCCCGTTGCACCAGTTGCAGGATTAGTGGCTGCGTTAGTTGGAGTCCCCGTTGGGGCGGCATGCGCATCGGTCGGAAATATCGCTACGGAAACGAGCATCGTGACGAGGAGAGTAAGGAGCAGCGCAACCTGGGCCGGAAAACCATCCCATAAACGACTCGATAAATGAGTCGATAGATCAGCGCCGCCTCGGTAACGAATGCTTGCAGCAGAGAGCGGAGTGGCGCTGCTAGTGGTCGATGCTTTATGTGAATCGATCTGCAGGCTTGGAGCAAGTATGCGCATAGTGGAGAGTCTGACACGCGAATTGGGTACGCGTAAGCGCGCCCCTACCCTTAAATCTGGCGGGTATGGTTTCGCTCTACTTGCGCAGCATCGTTGGTGCTTAACCCCGGGGAGAATCACAATGAAGGCCAGCTCAATGAAGAGTTTCTCAATGAAGACCATCTCAACGAGGACCATCTCAATGAAGACCATCTCAATGAACCGCGCGGTAGCAGTAGCTGTAACCGCGCTTTTCATAGCGGGTGCAGGTCTTGCAGGCTGCGGAGGTAGCGGGAGCAAAATCACCGTTGCTCAGACGCTCCCCACCGCGTGGTCGAGTGCGGCTAAGAAAGATGTAAATGCAATAGCGCGCAAGATTCAGGGCAGTGATGCGAAATCATGCGAGCAGGTTGTATTCCTAGAACCCGGAAATCTGGCGCCAGCGCATCTGAAGTACAACTGGATGATTGCCCCTAGAGCGATGGCTGACTGTGATGCATTTGGGAACGCGCTCGAGATCTCAACATTTGAGTCTTCAAAAGATCGCGATGCGTTTGTTAAAGAGCGAAGCGAGAGTATCTGTAGGCGCGCAGCGGCGGTAAATGCACCGCTCCCACCTTTTCAATGGGCAACAGGGGATAAGTGGTCTGTGCAGGGAGATACTCGAACTGGAGTAAATCGTGTAGCGAAGCGGCTTGGCGGAGAGGCCTCAACGTATGCGTGCCCCAAGAACGAGACACTCGGCTGGACAACTGCAGGCGTAGCGACTGTGCGATCAGTCGCTAAAAAAATCACTCGTTCGGGTATCAAATGTGAAGGCTTTGCGCTCATGGAGAGAGAGGCCTTCCTCCAGGGTCGCGATGGCGCTAAGACGCCGACAGCACTTGGCGCATGCGTCTCCACTGACGACAAGGCATTGTTTGTTGCCGGCTTTGGTAAAGGATCCATGCCTAAGGATGATTTTGTAGCAGAGATTCTCTCCAGTAAAACTGTCTGTGCCTCGCCCTCCCAAGCCATCATCGGCCCAGATTGGGCTGCGATTGTGCCTGCGCCCATCGCCCCGGCAGCAGCGACTGCAACCGGAGGAACCCTCGGGGCTACCTGCGGCTCCTAAGGGTTTCGGCGTGGTATTGGCCGAGATATAGGGCCGAGATATGAGCCCTGGCCACTTCCGGTGAGATTTCTCACAAGAAGTGAGAATTTTTGCTTGACAACCCCACGATTCGTGGTGATACTTCGCGGTGACCGCCTCAGTTAGTGGCACTCACCCGGGCAGGGTGGCTGCCTCGATAGTGCTGAGAACGGCAGAACGGCGACTGGGGGGAGGGCGCAGGCCATGCGTCTCGGGGTCCACGTTCATCGCTCTGTTGGGAGTAGATAGATCAGGGATGCGGCATTACCTGATTGACAATTCATCCGTCATGACAGAGGAGACATAAATGCAACTCAAGTCCAAAATCGCAGGATCTGCGATGGCTATGGCGCTTGCTCTCGGAATGAGCGCAGCACCGGCCTTCGCAGGAGCTCCAGTTGTAGCTACAGGAGAGGTCGCCTACGACCAAGGAACAATGTCGAGCCGCGGTAACTGCTCGACCATCGCAATAGGCACGATCCTAAACGGAGCCAAGACCTCAGGTCTTGGTCTTACTGAGCAAGCGTTGACCTCAAGCTCCAAGGGCTACGCCCGCAACTCAACAGATGTGAGTGCGGCGCGCGTAGGGCAGTGTGCAGTTGAGACCAGCGCCGGATTCTCCGGTGGTACCCCTACCGGCTTCGGTGAGTACGTGAACAAGGATGTCGCAAAGTTCGGCACCAAGCTCACTGGCATATCCGACTGCTTGGGTGCGGCCCTCGAGCCAGTTGACCTCGACGAGCGTCCCCTTACAGGCAAGCTGAGCATCGGATTCACTGATGCATCCAAGCTTGATGCTTACATCCGAATTCAGGGCTTCGACACGGCAGCCGCAGACAAGGTCTGGCTTACCGGAATTGTTGCCAAGGGCGAGGGCGTAGGTACCACCATTGGTGGGAACGTCTGGTTCAACCCAGTAACCAAGATCAAGGGTGCCGGCCTCTACGGGACTGCAATCGTTGATGACGTGAAGACTGTCGGTTTTGACGAGTCAACGTTTACCTCGGTTGCACCAGGGTATGCCACCTCGGTTGGCTTCACGATCGGTGAGGCAATTGCTTGCAGCACTGGTACTGGCGATGTTGGTTTGGGCTACGGAGTTCCCGGACTTGACCTAATCGGTCTCGGTGGAGGCTCTGCGTTCCCAAGCCTTGGCCTCGGCAGCACGGCAGCTGGAATTCAATTCCTGCTCTAGTAGTTACTTGAAATATCCCGCCTCACTACCTTTGTGGTGCGGATAAGAACAACGGATTTTGGGCCTACTCCTCTCGGGGGGTAGGCCCAAAACCGGTTCTGGGGGGCTTAAATATCGCAGCCCAAAATCGAGCCTAACTTTTGGGTGAATCCCCAATTTTAGGGTTCTTAGGTTGCGAATCTGGCGGTAGGATTTCTCCAAATACGCGACGCCACTCAGCACTCGATGTGGGATCCACTTCGAGTTTTATTTATAGGGGATTTAATGCTCAAGAGTCTTCGTCAACGCTCAACCCTCTCGATGCTCGCTGCAAGCGTTATTGCTACATGCGCGATCGGCGCCTCTGCGCTGCCATCGGGAGCGGCACCCCCAACGGTCGCTAACCCGTACCCTCAGGCAGGCATGGAGGATAAAGGAGCCTGCTTCGGCCTATCCATAGGCGCAGCGCGCGACTCCACGGGATCTGCAGGCTTAACGCTTACTAACCGAGCAATGAGCATCGCTGTAAAGGGTGTGGCTACAACTACCGCCCAGGCAGCGGCTGGCGAGGTTGGCGGCTGTCTATTCGACGACGCTCTCGGAGTGCACTCCAACGCCCCGGTTGTGAAGAAGTTCTCAGCCAAGATCACCTCATCATCTGCCGACTGCAAGCTCGAGGACAACGACCCAACAGAGCGCCCATGGATTGGCAAGGTGATGTGGAGCCTCGATAGCACTGGCGATGGCACCGTTGACGCCAAGGTGATGGGGTACCTACGCATTACTGGTGTGGACTCTGATGTAAATGAGTTTATTTGGGTGACTGGAATCGTTACCAAGGGCGATGCTGTTGGCTCAACAATCTCCGGGAGTCTGCTCTTCGCCCCAATCTTCAAGAGTCGCGTTGCGACTAGTTATTACTCAGACGTTCCTCAGCAGACTTGGGATGTCAGTACTCCCCTCGGT
>WLHA01000112.1 GCA_009702955.1 Actinomycetota bacterium | reverse complement strand
GGGGAGATTGAGGCAGAGGGTTTTGACCGCGCGGTGATTGAGCAAGTTATTCGTTTGGTTGACCGAAGTGAGTACAAGCGGCGTCAATCCCCACCCGGGGTTCGCGTTACCCCGAAGGCATTTGGGAAGGATCGTCGACTCCCAATTACTAACCGTTGGTACGGGTGACCGCCGCGAGTGTTCGCTCTTGGCGCAGCACTCTGTGGGGGTATGCCCCGGAGCTGGCAATCGGATTAGCAGCGATCCTCTACGGATCCACTTTTAGAGTTACTCAGGTCTCTATAGAGAGCACCACCCCTGCAGCGCTCAACACGATTCGTTTCGCAGTAGGAGCAGCGGCGATCTTGCCGTTTGCGCTTCGAGGTGGATGGCGGGGACCCCGCGTGCGGCATACCGACACGCTGCGGATATTTATTGCTATCTCGGTGGTAGTTGGATTGATTACTGCCGCCGGCACGATGGCCCAGACGATTGGCCTGCGGCATACAACTGTCTCCAACTCGGCATTCATTACTGGTCTATTCGCAGTCTTCACGCCAATAATCGAGGCGGTTATTTATAGAAGGTGGCCGCGACGCGGAATTGTTGAGGCAGTCGCGGTATCGATGGTTGGTCTATATCTATTAACCGGCGCTTCGTTCTCGCTGCATTTTGGTGATGTGATCACTCTCGCTGCAGCGCTCTTCTACGCCGGCTGGTACGTGATCGTTGGGGCGTATGCAAACCGATTCAACACCATTGCGTTTGTCGCAACCCAGCTCGCTGTCATCTCAATCGTCTGCTTGCCATTCGCGATTATTGATGGCTTTGGGAAGATCGACTCATATGTTCTTTGGACAATCCTCTATACAGGGATTGGGTGCTCGGCGATTGCCTTCTCTCTATCTGCATGGGCTCAGCGTCGAGTCGATCCATCGCGGACAACAATTATCAGCCTCATGGAGCCTGTGGTCGCCGGAGTAATCGGCTATTTCGTGGGTGAACGCTTGGGAATACCTGGTTATTTGGGAGCGGTATTGATCCTGGGAGCCATTGTGATTGCCGAGCGCGGCACACATGGGAAGAGAGCGCCAGTAGAAACCTCGGTAGAAACCTCGAGAGAAACATCGAGAGAAACATCGAGCGGAGTTTGACCCGAGCCCGTCAAGTGGTGAGAATGACGCAATGGTAGATGGACGCAAACCCAGACCCGCTTTCGCCCCTTGGGACAGGAGAGCCCTTCCGGGTCTCTTCGATGTAGAGGAGTCCGCACGCCGCGTTGGCGCATACGCGTGGCTTGAGATGCGACTCTTTGAGGCACTAGGCGGATGGATCGCTACGGTCCCCGAACTAGACGTCAAGCTCGTACTTGGGCGCCACTGTTTTCACCACGCCTGGCATGCAGAGCAGCTGCAGCAGCGCCTTCCGGAGTTGCGCGAGATGAACCCAGCGCGCCTCACTCTGCCAGCGAACGACGGCATAGTTGCGTTTGCCGAAGCGCTCATCGAGCCAGAGGCTGCAGAGCAGACAATTGAGAAGCTCGTTGGTGTCTTTAGGGTGCTACTCCCTCGCACAATCGCGGCTTACACGTACCACCTAAACGGCACGTCAACGATTACAGATGCGCCAACAATTCGTACGCTCAATTTCTTGCTTCAGGATGAGTTCGAAGACTGGCGTGAGGGGGAGATGCTCCTCCAGTCGCTCATAACAACCCCTGAGCAGATTGAGCGTGCCTCTAATAGGGCTAAATCTCTAGAGTCGTTGATCGTGGCGGCCGGTGGTATAGCTGGAGACGGTACGCTTGGCCAAGGAACAGATGAGTCCGGTACTAAATCAGAGGCGGTTTCACAGTGAAGAGATTTCTGCCAGTTGAAGAGCTTGCACGCGACGAGCGTTTTATCCGCTCCAATATCGCCGATGGGTTTAGCGATCCGCGCAATGGACGGATTCAGCAGCGAACCATCAGTACCGCCCGGCTTCAGCCAGATAGAGCATCAGCGCCCGACCGCGCACGGTCTCTCATGCACGGTATTTTCGTAGGCGAGATTCAGGCCCTTGAGGCTGCAGGTCGTACAACATTCGATTTTGATGACACCGACGCACCGTTTGCTCTCAAGCTTGATATGGCACGTCAGTGTTGGGACGAGTCTCGCCACGTAGAGATCTCAGTCAAACTCGGCGAGCACATGGGTACAGAGATTGGCGAATACACTGAGGCGACTTTTCTCTATGAGGCTGCTTGTGTAACCGACCCGGCCATGAGGCTTGCAGGAGTTAATCGCGCGCTCGAGGGTCTAGCGATTGATGTCTTCAACACGATGAAAGATTTTGGTGAAGCCTCAGGCGACCCGATTCTTAAATTCTGTGAAGACTGGATGCTCGCCGATGAAGTTACGCACGTGAAGATGGGCTCTGATTGGCTGCGCCGCCTAACAGAGCGTGACCCTGAGAGGCGTGAGCGCGCACTGGAGTTTCAGCGCGCAGTCGACAAACTCTTCAGCCTCGGAGGATTCCGCGGGGAGACCGATGAGAGCCCAATCCAGATTGCTCGCCGTTTCCGCGAGTTGGCCGGATTCGATACCAAAGAGATCGACGAGATTGCAGGGCTTGCTGCCGATGCGCTCGATGATGCACGTGCATTACTTGGTCAGACAGGCTGAGCTCAATGGCGAATCTTCTCCTCATTCCAGAGGAGTTCACGCTCGTTCTCTTTGAGGCGAGCCGTATGCGCGAGCTCGTAGATGAGGTAATACTCGCGATCGACGCCCCAAGTGACCTTGAGATAACTCTTGAGATTGACGAAGAACTAGCGCAACCAATGACCGCGTCATACGTTGATGTTGATGATGGTCGTATTGCACTCTGGTACTCGGGTGGAAATTTTGAAGATACCAAGAAAGCTCGGGTCCTTGACGAAGAGCGTGCGCGACGAGAGCTAGGCGTAGGGATTCTGCGAGGGATGGATCGCCTAAGCCCAGAGTTCGCCGGAGCACCGCGCGACAACGAACTCTCGGATGCTCAGCGCTTGCTCTGGGAGGTATCCGCCGATGCTCGCTGCGTGAGAGCCGGCATACCGACACGCGAGGATCGCCTCCGATATGTATACAGACTGGCCTGTGGTTTTAGTGATACCGCTGACGCTGCTTACGAAAAAGCATGGAGCGGCGGATTCACAACGTGGCAGAGCATCGCGGATGCAGTCGCCAATATGGTTCCGACGGCAGAGACAACTAGCCGCGGAATACGCAGAGATGACCTGCGTAAAATACGCGAGTAGTTAGAACCCGCTCCATTTAAGGACGTCTCTATTTAAGGGCGTCTCTATTTTTAGAACTGTCTCTATTTAAGGGCGTCTCTAAATAAGAACGTCTCTATTTAAGGGCGTCTTTAAATAAGAACTGTCTCTAAATAAGATCGTGGGCGCTGATTCCGAGCGTGAGGTCTAGTACCGGTGCGGATTGGAGTAGGGGGAGTGCGGCCTCTGCCATCGCAACCATCTCGTTGGAGTCGGCATGCATGCGCTGTGCGGATTCGTCAGCCCACTTCTCAATAAGCACAAAACGCCCTGGCTCAATTAGGGATGCCGCTAGGTCAACATTTCGACACCCCGGGTTACCTCTCGTGAGGACGGTATATCGAGAGAGGACCCCGGCGAGGCTGGACTCAGACCCAGGGATCGCTGTAAAGACCCCCACCACGATGAGAATCTCATTGGAGTCTCGCGACTCCGTATCGGCCGCTGGGCCTGGGTTTTTAGGACTGCTGCTCTCCGGATTGCTCATGTTTAGGGTGCTCACTCTGCTTGGTTATCCACAGGCTACCTGTGGATAAATAGGGGGTCTTGACGCGTAAGTTACTCTATAGGTAGGGAGTGGCTAGAGGGGCTAGTGGTGCTTAGCAAACCCGTCTCGAGAGCGGGTATTTACAGAAATTGGTGGATCTAGGTGGATTCTCTAGGGCCCTCGGGAATGAATTGCTTAGTGGCGACGTTATTAGTTTGTCCACAGGTTCATGCACTCTGAGATGACTCCAAGGAATATCTTGGGAGTATCTCGAAGGTCGGGACTGGTGGCAAATGTGACAGAAGAGACAAAAATTTCTTTGTGAAGAGAGATTTGTGGCTCTGCGTTTCGCTCTTTTGAGGGCGAGTAGCAGAGAATAGACAGCTAGACCCAGCCGGGATCACCGGTTGGTCGCGAGTGGCGGCAGAGATGCCCCAGTCGAAATCGGCGTTTGAGAGGCAATTGTGGCGAAGGATCGTGTGGATAGGGATGAGGAAGATCTTGTCCGGCTCTACCTCACAGACATTGGGCAGTACACACTGCTCACAAAAGATGATGAGGTCCGCCTCGCTCAGTTGATCGAGAATGGCATTAAGGCGCGCGAGCAGATCGCAGACGCCGCTGCATTCAAGAAGCTGACACCCGCTAAGAAGCGCGAAGTTAAGCGTGCGGATCGTGACGGCGAAGAGGCCACACAGACCTTTGTTCAGTCGAACCTGCGTCTTGTTGTCTCGATCGCAAAGAAGTATCAGGCATCTGGGCTTCCTCTACTGGACCTAATCCAAGAGGGAAACCTTGGGCTCATCCACGCAGTTGAGAAATTCGACTGGCGTAAAGGATTCAAGTTCTCCACCTATGCAACTTGGTGGATTCGTCAAGCCATTACTCGCGGTATCGCGAATACTGGCCGAACAATTCGCCTCCCAGTACACGCCGGCGACACCCTTGCTCGTCTCCAGAAAGCTCGCTCGCGTCTTGAGCTCAAACTCGGTCGTCAAGCAACTCTCTCGGAGTTAGCTGCTGAGGTAGAGATGCCAGAGGACAAGGTAACCGAGGCACTTCGCTTCGCAGCCGAGCCTCTCTCGCTCTCCGAGCCACTAAGAGAAGATGGCGATGCTGAGCTTGGAGATATCGTCGAGGATCGCTCGGCTGAGTCTCCATTTGAGGTTGCCGCTACGGCACTTCTTCCAGACGAGATAGAGAAGTTGCTCGCACCTCTTGATGAGCGTGAGAAGCAGATTCTTCAGCTTCGCTTTGGTCTAGATCGCGGTGAGCCCCGCACCCTTGAGGAGGTTGGGGAGCACTTCAACCTGACACGAGAGCGAATTCGTCAGATCGAGGCTCGTGCGATGTCCAAGCTCAGGCACCCATCTGCAGATACTGGCGCTCGCGACCTACTCGCCGTCTAGCACCTAGTTATTAGGGGCTTCAATGTTTAGGGGCTTAAATGTTTAAGGCCTTTGCAGTAATAGCAGTTGTTGTAATCGGGGTAATTGCTGCGCGTATTGTCCGCGATAATCGCTGATTAATTTGTAGATGCGTCTTCCCTGAGCGCTTGTTCGTACTCGCGTGAGAAGAGTGCCGGCGTGCCTCCGGTGTGTAGGAATACAACTCGTCCGCTAATGCGGCCATCGGCGGCATGTGTACGAAGTGCATCTAGCGCCTTCGCCGTATAGACCGGGTCGAGGATCAACCCCTCCGATTGCGCTGCAATACGTAGTGC
>WLHA01000111.1 GCA_009702955.1 Actinomycetota bacterium | reverse complement strand
TCACCGTCGGCTACCACATAATCGACGTCGCGCTTAAACAACTCGCGCGCACGAAGTGCGGCCTGTAGTTGATGAACGAAGTTTTGATTTACGTGCTCGTAAAGGTTATTAACTCCAAGCGCTTCCTCTACGCGAGCAATTCCCTCTTCGGTCGGAACAACTGTCTTCTTCGGCTCATCAACCTCGTAATCGCGATCACGCGTTAAACCCTTTACAACGCGTGCAAACTGGTAATAGAGGGCCTGAGCGTCATCTGCACGGCCAGAGATAATCAGCGGAGTACGCGCCTCATCGATGAGAATCGAGTCGACCTCATCAACAATTGCGAAGAAGTGGCCCCGCTGAACCTGCCCCTCACGAGTGTCAGACATGTTGTCACGGAGGTAATCGAACCCAAACTCGTTGTTCGTTCCGTATGTGATATCTGACGCATAGGCGCGACGCTTCGCACCGTAATCATCGACGTCTGCAACAACCATCCCGACCTCAAGGCCTAGAGAGCGGTGCACCTGACCCATCCATGCGGAGTCACGCTTGATGAGGTAGTCGTTGACACTGACGACGTGGACTCCATTGCCAGCTAGAGCATTTAGGTATGAAGGAAGGGTTGAGACAAGCGTCTTTCCCTCTCCAGTCTTCATCTCTGCGACCCAACCGAAGTGGAGGCCAGCGCCACCCATTACCTGAACGTCGAAGTGGCGCTGCCCAAGTACGCGGCGTGCTGCCTCCCTCACGGTAGCGAAGGCCTCTGGCATCAGATCGTCGAGGTCCTCGCCATTTGCAAGGCGTTGCTTGTAGATCGCAGTGAGGCCGAGGAGCTCATCGTCGCTGCGTCGCTCCATCTCAGGCTCGAAGGCTGCAACAAGGGGGACGATGGACCGAACCAACTTGAGTTTGCGGCCATCGCCGGCATTTAGGAGTTTCTGGAAAAGGCTCATGAAGTAACGGAGTCTAGGGTTCGCGCACGCCTTGGCCTGCTCGGGGCGCCGAGGTTTGGCTCAAATCGCATAACCAAGCCATAACCGACTCCACCACGGCCTCAACGGGCGGGTCATAGGAGCCATTTCGCAGTGCTTCGGCTAGATCACTGCGCCGGGACTTGAGTCTCAAGAATGAAGGGTGGTTTGAGCACGCGTGGCCAAGGTATCTCTCTTTTGCCGGATACACGTTTCTCCTCTCTCCCAAGCGAATGGAGTGCCGCATGAGCGGTGCCAGTTCTTGAGGTACGAAGAGTTCATCGGCATCCTGGTGTATGACCTAAAGGCAATCACCTCGATGTTTAAGGTCCAGATGTCACATCTGACGCGCTGGCCCGCGGGTCTTGCCCCACTCGGTGCGTGCCGCAACGGCGCCCCAAATCGTGTCAGCGCCAGCGTCACGAAGTGCAGATGCAGCGGCCGAGAGCGTGCTACCTGTAGTGACTACGTCATCGACCACTATCACGAGACCCTCCACCGGATGGAGTGCGAGCACCTGAGGACCAACTCGGCGGAGTCCGCGACTCTTGCCGGTTTGAGGCGAATTATCGAGTCGACCGAGCTCGCGACTTAGCCCTAACTTCAACTCGCGGGCGATTGCAGCAGCGAGCAACTCGGCTTGATCAAATCCGCGAAGACGCCTGTGCGCTCTCGTGGTTGGCGCCCAGGTAATAGTGACTGCATCAAGGAACCCTCGAGAGAAGGTCTGCGATCTAGCGGCTAGAGCGTTGCTCAGTTTCAAGACCACTGGATCGATGAGCCAATCAATCACCACGCGCTCGTTGTGATATTTGAGGCGAGCAGTCGCCTCACGTGTAACTCCTGCATACGCACGACCGACGAAGAGTCGATCGACAGAACGCGGACGCGGGCAAGGCTGAGGCTGCGCTGCACTCTGCGCACAACTAACGCAGAGCCAAGACCCCCGTGATCTGCAGCCTGGGCAGACAGCTCCGAAGACTCGAGTTAGGGCCAGATCAAACATGTTGGCGACGATACCGAGGGCCTGTGACAGCCCCCGGTACTCGCCAACAACGTATTAGTGCTACCTATTACGGACTACCTATTAAGTGCGGCCTATTACTGCTAATAGGACCCTCTTCTAATAGGAACTAGTAGCGATAACGCTCGGGCTTGTAGGGGCCCGATACGGGTATGCCTAGGTAATCAGCCTGGGCCTCAGTGAGGAGTGTCAGGTGCACCCCTAGCTTCTCGAGGTGGAGTCTTGCGACCTCCTCGTCGAGGTGCTTGGGAAGTACGTAGACCTTGTTCTCATAGAAGTCAGAGTGACCAAATAGTTCGATCTGCGCGATGACCTGGTTAGTGAAGGAGTTTGACATCACAAAACTTGGGTGCCCTGTCGCACACCCAAGGTTTAGGAGGCGCCCCTCGGCAAGCACGATGATTGAATGGCCGTCAGCGAATACCCACTCGTCGACCTGAGGCTTGATCTCAATGCGCTTGATACCTGGGAGTTTCGCGAGGCCAGCCATGTCGATCTCGGTATCAAAGTGACCGATGTTTCCGACAATAGCGTTGTGCTTCATGCTCGCCATGTGAGCAGCAGTGATGACGTTCATGTTCCCAGTTGCGGTAACAAAAACATCTGCTGTATCGATCACGTCCTCCATTGTCACTACTTGATAGCCCTCCATGGCTGCCTGCAGCGCACAGATTGGGTCCACCTCAGTAACAACGACTCGCGCTCCCTGGCCCTTCAAAGACTGGGCGCAACCTTTACCAACATCTCCATAACCAGCAACGACACAGACCTTGCCGGCGATCATTACGTCGGTAGCGCGTGCGATTCCATCGATTAGAGAGTGCCGGCATCCATAAAGGTTGTCGAACTTCGACTTCGTGACGGAGTCATTTACGTTGATTGCAGGGAAGAGGAGGCGGTTCGTCTCCTCCATCTGATAGAGGCGGTGGACTCCGGTTGTGGTCTCCTCGGTTACACCGATCATCTCGGCTGCAACTTCGTGCCAACGGTTTGGTGTCTCAACCAAGATCTTTGCAAGCAACCCAAGGATCACTGCAAATTCTTCGTTATCAGCCGTAGATGGATCCGGAACTACGCCGGCCTTCTCAAACTCGACGCCCTTGTGAATTAGGAGCGTTGCATCTCCGCCGTCATCAAGAAGCATGTTGGGGCCGGTTCCCTCACCCCACGAGAGTGCTCGGTCTGTGCACCACCAGTACTCCTCCAGGCTCTCGCCCTTCCATGCGAATACTGGAACACCGATTGGCTTCTCAGGAGAGCCACCGCGACCGACTGCAATAGCAGCGGCAGCATGGTCCTGCGTTGAGAAGATGTTGCAGGAAGCCCAGCGAACCTCTGCACCAAGATCTACGAGAGTCTCGATTAGCACAGCAGTCTGAATCGTCATGTGGAGCGAACCGGTAATGCGCGCACCCTTGAGAGGCTGCGACTCTGCGTAACGAGCACGCAGCGATACAAGGCCAGGCATCTCGTGCTCGGCGAGGTCAATCTCTTTGCGCCCAAATACAGCGAGGCTTAGGTCTGCGACCTTGAAATCATCTGCAGAGAGAACGCGCTGCGGCGTGTTAGTGGCTTTAATGGCTGTCATTTCGTCTCCATGTTGAAGGGCGCTACTTCATCTATCAAGACTCCAATTACAGATACCAAAAGAGGTACCAGAAAATAGGTGTCTGTCAAGACAGGTTCGCGCTACTCGGATGGAGTCGGCCCAGATCACCGGGTGACAGCCGCTTTTGGGCCCGACCAGAAATCACATACTACTGCGCCGTGGAGCCCAGTATTCCCTTCAAGGTCGCAATCGCCTCAATAGGGCCTGGATCAACACCAGCGTTCATCGCCATGTAGACGGAGACCCAATCCCCTACGTACATAAGGTCTAGCAACTGTGCAAGGCGACCGCTACCACTAGCGCGCACCTCGAGCACCTGGTGCACGGCCTCGCTAACTATGTCGCGCGTCACTTCTATTCGCTGGGCGAGGCGATCGTGCTCGTACTCATGGCGCAGTTCGATCATCGAGATGACCTGCCGGGTTACGTCTCCGTGCTGCCCCCATGCGCAGATCTCGTTGTGATCGAGCTCAGGGTAAGCAGCCCAGAAGGCAGGTGCCTTTGCGTTCTCATTGATGTCGCATTTCCATCTCATCGCAGCGACAGAACCAATAGCCCCGCCGCCATATATGACGGGGAAGGTTCCGCCGATATTGCGCGCTAGTTCTTTTGCAATATTCCCAGGAGCTGAAACCTCCGGGGCACAAGCATCACGGCGAACTGCAAGTTGGTCACGTGCGCTGCTGAGTTCGTCATCAACATTTGCGAGCAATCCGATTGCCCCGAGCGTGCTGAGTATCGGTGCCACTAAAGCACCAATTGCAGCACGCGGCATAAATCCAGGCGGGCAAGAAAGGTGAAGCGCGCCCGACTCGTTCGCCATACGAGCGAGTTCGCCTCCACTCGAGATAACTACCACTCGTGCCCCTGCTGCGATTGCACCGCGTGTCATAGCGACGGTCTCTTCTGTCTCTCCTGAATACGAAACAGCGAACACGAGAGTTCGCTCTCCGATATAAGCAGGGGTTCTGATCTGCTTATGAACCAACACTGGAAGAGATAACTCGTTACTCCCTACGGAGGCGAGAACATCGCCCGAGATTCCACTCCCACCCATACCAAGCACAGCGATGCTCGTTAGGTCAGCGCTCGAAGGGAGGAGCGCGCCTTGAAGTGCGTCGCGAGCGGCACCATGCGCATCTGCGATCTGCTCAGGCAGTCCGCGCACAGCCTCCAAGAAATTGAGCGAATCGAGCCCCACTACTTTCAGGCTCCAAATGTTGGGCTAATACCCTCAGACTCGGCCTTGGCAAGTAGGCGAGCCAGCTCAGAGTCACTGATCGTCTCGCTCTCCTCTACAAGCATGATGGGGATGTCCTCGCGCACTGTGTATCTCCTGCTGAGCCGAGGATTAATCAGCGAAGACTCATCCGCGAAATAAAGCAGCGGACCTTTATCCTCAGGGCAGGCGAGAATCTCTAGTAATTGTGGGTCTAGTGCCATCGTGTTGCTCCTCGAGTGTTGGTTTATGTGGGTAAAACTACCGCGGCTCAGTGAGGCCCGTGCCCTCTTCGCTGCGTTTTATAACTAGGTCAGCCCTCGAATTATGGCTAGAACCTGCGCTGTGCGCTCCTCGCAAGACGAGTCATCAGCGGCCTCAAGGTTGAGACGCAGCAGAGGCTCTGTATTACTTGCACGCAGGTTGAACCACCAGTCTCCGAGGTCGACAGTAAGTCCGTCGAGGCGATCTTGCGTCGCTTCTACAAACCGTTCTGTAAATAATTCGGAGACGCGTTCGATTACAGCCTTTGGATCCGGGACAGTTGAGTTGATCTCACCTGAAGCTGCGTATCGCTCAAACGGAGTACGCAGTTCGGAGAGCGGAGCATTGGCCCTACTGAGTTCCTCAAGGATTACTACTGCAGCGATAAGCCCAGAGTCGGCGCGCCAGTTATCCCGGAAGTAATAGTG
>WLHA01000110.1 GCA_009702955.1 Actinomycetota bacterium | reverse complement strand
TCAGCCGAACCTTCAGAAGGGCAAGAGCATCGGTCGAGATGGTTTCGTGCTCACCGACTGGATGGCTAACCGAATTATCAATGAAGTGAAGTGGGCACAACCGTTCGTTGCATCAAAGATTCCAAATAGCGTGAATCTCTTGCCCGCACTTGCCTCCCCTGCATTTGATCCACAGCGCAAGTTCAGCCTGCCTTGGACATCTGGAATGACTGGTATTGCGTACAACATTGCGCAGACTGGCAAAGAGATCAAAACAATTGACGACTTCATCGCAGTTAGTGGGCCCACTTCGGTCTTGAGCGAGATGCGCGACACGATTGGGTTGTTCATGCTGGCAGACGGCAAGGACCTAGCCACGCCTACATACGAAAGTGCAGGGACGTCGTTCGACCGCCTTGAGAAGGCAATCTCGGATGGCGCGATAACAAGTTTTAACGGCAACGACTACGTCTCCGACCTCGGCACCGGAAACCTCTCAGCCGCTATCGCCTGGTCCGGTGATGTTGCGCAGATCACTCGCGATAACCCAGATGTGAGGTTCGCAATTCCAGAGAGCGGCGGCACGCTTTGGTCTGACAACTTCATGATCCCAGTCTCGAGCGAGAAGCCAGATCTAGCGTCAGAGTGGATCAACTTCTTCTATGACCCAGTGAATGCGGCTCGACTTACTTCGTTTATCCAGTACATCTCGCCGGTGCAGGGCACCGCTGACGAGTTGATAAAACTCGGTGGAGATGCGGCGAAACTCGTTGATGACCCACTGGTTAACCCAACTGAAGCGGTGTTGGCCACGCTCTCGATATTCGGGACGCTTAATGAAGCAGAGGAGATCCGCTTCGACAAGCGCTTTGCAGAGATTCAGGGCGCGGGTTGATCAAGGGGCCCAATGGCAATGGTCTGCAGAGTGCGCTAGTTAGTCGCCGCGGGTTTCTAGCTGGGGCAGGAGCTATAGCCGGAGGAGCACTCGCTGGCTCTGCTTTGCTGACAGCATGCGCGGACACAAGTGGCCGAGATGCTGGCGCTCTCCAGATCTCAAACTGGACTGGCTACATAGACCCCAGAAGCGTCGCGGTATTTGAGAAGCAGACCGGCATAGGGGTCGAGTACTCAGAGGATATAAACGACAACAACGAATGGTTCGCGAAGAACCAGCTTGTTCTCGCCAAGGGCGACTCAATCGGCAGAGACGCTGTAGTGCTCGATGATTGGATAGCGAATCGCTTGATCAATCGACTTAAATGGGCTGAACCGTTGGCAGCAGGGGTGCTTCAAAACAGGGCAAATCTGCTCCCGGAGTTGTCGAATCCTTCGCATGATCCAGGGCGGCGATTTAGCCTTCCATGGGCGGTTGGCCTAACTGGGATCGCGTACAACCGCTCCGTTACAAAACGAGATATCAGAAGCCTTGATGATTTTCTAGCGCTCGATTCTCCAACTGCCGTTCTAAGCGAGATGCGTGACACAGTTGGCCTCATGATGCGCGCTCAAGGGGCTGATGTGACTCAACCAACAGCTGCAAACGCTGAGTCTGCATTTGCTCTACTTGAGAAGTCAGTCGCTGATGGAGCAATCGACGCGTTTACCGGTAACGACTATGTGAGCGACTTGGCTACAGGCAATCTTGGAGCTGCATTCGCATGGTCAGGTGACGTTGCCCAGATCACTCGCGATAATCCAGATGTGCGCTTTGTGATACCCGAGAGCGGTGGGCTTATCTGGTCTGACAACTTCGTGATTCCTAAAGGCGCAGAGCATCGAGTCAATGCCACTAGGTGGATTGACTTTTTCTATGACCCCGTGAACGCCGCACGCCTTACGGCATATGTTCAGTACATCTCGCCTGTAGTGGGAGTAGCTGATGAACTTGCGAAAATGGGTGGCAAGGCTGCGTTGCTAATCAACGATCCGCTAGTGGTGCCCACCTCAGGAATGCTTGACTCCGTGGCCAATTTTGGAATCCTGAACTCGTCCGATGCTGATGCGATGGACGAAAGATTCGCTCTGCTTCGGGGTGCCGCATGAGCGCAAAGATTGAGCGCGATGCGGAGGGGCGCAAGCAGGCGCGTTATGCGCCGTGGCTGCTCCTCGTACCGGGGCTGCTTTGGTTGCTTTGGTTCTTCTACCTTCCGCTCTATTCGCTCTTTCGAATGTCGCTCTCGACTAAGCCGAGCCGCTTCGCTGTCCCTGAATTCGGTTGGGCCTGGAGTAATTACAGTCAGGCCTTCTCTCAGTACGGCGCGCAGTTTCAACGCTCATTTACTTATGCACTTGCGGCAACCATTGCTGCCCTGCTCATTGCCTACCCAATCGCGTATGTAATCGCATTTCGCGGAGGACGATATAGAAACGTGCTCCTGGGATTGGTGGTTGTTCCATTCTTTACGAACTTCCTGATTCGCACTTTGGCATGGAAGACGATCCTCGGGAATCAAGGGCCTCTCATAAGTTTGTTGCACACGATCGGGGTGCTAGGCCCTAATGAGACCCTTCTTAGGACGCCTATAGCTGTAATAGGTGGCCTTACTTACAACTTCTTGCCATTCATGGTGTTGCCCATCTACGTATCTCTTGAGAAAATTGATCCGCGCTTGCTAGATGCCGCTCGAGATCTTTACTCAAACACTTGGCGAGGATTTCGCAAGATCATTATTCCCCTGTCGCTCCCAGGAGTTTTCGCGGGAAGTCTCCTTGTCTTTATTCCAGCTGCAGGGGACTTCGTTAACTCCTATTACCTAGGCAACGCCAAGACAACAATGATCGGGAGCGTGGTCCAGGATCAGTTCTTGGTGCAGAACAACTACCCGATAGCAGCAGCGCTCTCGTTCGTCTTTATTGCAATAGTTATGGTCGTCGTTGCTATTTACTCTCGACTTCTCGGTACTGAGGAGATCGCATGAGCGCGGTCGTAGGCGGGGCTAAGAAGCAGCGCGAGCAGTACGGGACAGTTACGTCACCAGCAGGGAAGCTTGGCCGTTTCGTCATCAACCTCTTCGCTGCGGGTGGACTCCTCTATCTGTTCCTACCGATCTTTGTAATCGTTGCGTTCTCGTTCAACCAGCCCGTCGGGCGTTTCAACGCGGTATGGAACAAATTCACATTCGAGAACTGGCTGCACCCCTTCGCCGACCAGGCGCTTGTTGACGCTCTGCTCCTGAGCTTAAAAGTTGCTCTGCTCTCAACGGCAGTAGCGACTGTTATCGGTACCTTCATGGCTATCGGGCTAGTGCGCTATCGATTTAAGGGAGGAGGTTTAGTCAACTTCCTTTTGGTTCTCCCGCTAACGGCTCCAGAGATCGTCCTAGGCGCGTCGCTGCTAACACTCTTTCTCGCTCCGACAATGCTCCTCTTTAATATTTCGTTCTCACTTGGTTTCGCAACGATTGTTATCGCACACATCATGTTTCTTGTGAGTTATGTAGCCCTAACCGTGAGGGCACGTCTGCGTGGATTCGATTGGACCCTCGAGGATGCCGCCATGGATCTTGGCGCCAACCCGACCCGCACATTCTGGAGAGTTACCCTTCCTCTGATAACGCCAGGGATTCTTGCCGCGGCGCTGCTTTCGTTCGCTCTCTCCATAGACGACTTCATAATCACTTATTTTGTATCAGGGCCGAGCACGACGACATTCCCAGTTCGCATCTTTGGGCAGTCGCGCACCGCAACACCGCCTCAGATCAATGTGCTGTCGACAATGATTCTTCTAGTGAGCATCTCCATACTTGCGATTGG
This sequence comes from Actinomycetota bacterium, assembly GCA_009702955.1. Classification (GTDB taxonomy): domain Bacteria; phylum Actinomycetota; class Acidimicrobiia; order IMCC26256; family IMCC26256; genus IMCC26256. The sequence goes on along the minus strand of WLHA01000110.1, from coordinate 1,772 downwards.
CACGCTCGTGAGCGCTCGCCGCACGAAGCGTGATACCGCCTAGTCCGAATATCTATTTGTCGGGTCTTACTTATTTGTTGGGAAGCCGAGATCGGTTCCGCGGGTAGAAGGATCGGCCCAGCGAGTAGTGACGACCTTGCCGCGCGTATAGAAGTGCACACCCTCAGTCCCGTGGACATGAGTATCACCAAAGAGGCTGTGTCCCCACCCGCCGAATGAGTAATACGCAACCGGCACAGGGATTGGAACATTGATCCCGACCATCCCAGCGTCTACCTCATTTGCAAACCTGCGTGCGGCGCCACCATCGCGAGTGAATATTGCGACTCCGTTGCCGTATGGGTTATCCGCTACTAACGAAACGGCCTGCTCATATGTATCAACGCGCACAACACATAGCACTGGGCCGAAAATCTCGTCTGTGTAGACGCTCATCTCAGTAGTGACATGGTCGATAAGAGTGGGGCCTACCCAGAAACCGCCTTCGTTCCCCTGTACCTCAACTCCTCGGCCATCAACAACAATTGACGCTCCAGAAGCTTCGCCGGCGTCTATGTAGTCGCGAACGCGGTCGCGGTGCGCTCCGGTAACGACCGGCCCCATCTCTGAGGCGGGGTCGAGGCTCGGCCCTACATTGATGACGCGAGTTCGCTCCGCAATCATGCTCACTAATTCATCGGCAACTCCACCGACAGCGACAACGACGGATATGGCCATGCAGCGTTCTCCAGCAGATCCGTAACCTGCGCTAACTGCTGCGTCTGCTGCGGTCTCAAGGTCTGCGTCTGGTAGCACGATCATGTGGTTCTTAGCGCCACCGAGGGCCTGCACGCGCTTGCCATGCTTCGTACCTGTTTCGTATACATAGCGTGCAATTGGCGTTGAGCCGACAAATGAAATTGCTTTTACATCGGGGTGCTCAAGGAGGGCATCTACTGCAACCTTGTCGCCCTGTATGACATTGAAAACCCCATCGGGCAATCCGGCATCTCTCCAAATCTCTGCGATTCGAATAGATGCAGATGGGTCGCGTTCGCTCGGCTTCAGAATGAATGCATTCCCGCACGCAATTGCAATAGGGAACATCCACATTGGGACCATGGCTGGAAAGTTAAAGGGAGTGATGCCTGCGACTACTCCAAGGGGCTGACGCATTGAGTGGACATCGGTCTCAGTTGAGACGCTCTCAGAGTGTGAGCCCTTGAGCAGGTGCGGGATACCGCACGCGAATTCGATTACCTCGATACCTCGTGCAACCTCTCCGCGTGCATCGCTTAAAACTTTTCCGTGCTCAGAGGAGATGATGCGCGCGAGGTCGTCGGCTGCTGCCTCCATAAGCTCCCTGAAAGCGAAGAGAACTCGAGCACGGCGAGAGAGCGAGGTCTGTGCCCATGATGCTGCTGCGGTGGTAGCTGCAGCGACGATGAAATCCACATCGGAGCGGCTTGCGAGCTCAACCTCGGCCTGGGTGGCTCCGGTAACCGGATCATGCACAGCGTGTAACGATGGAGACGCGGCTTCGAGGGTCTTGTAGTGGGCCCCATTTGTCCAGTGTGTGATTCTGCGCATGCCCCGAGCGTAGGGCACGGAGGCCACATTTCTCAGTTCAGTTTTTTGAGAGTGCGGCCACGGCCACTTGGAGGGCCGCGAGTTGCTCAGAGACGCGCGCTAGGTCTGCTCGTGTCGCCGCCTCTGCCGGCGCTTTTTTGTGCACGTCGATTTTCCCGCCCGGGAGCAGGGTCATGCGCTCTATGTCGTCTAGAGAGTCAGCG
>WLHA01000011.1 GCA_009702955.1 Actinomycetota bacterium | reverse complement strand
GGTGGTTTGGGGCGTATGGACCTGGGAAAGCCGGTATTGAGGCCTTATGCACAATGGCTGCTGATGAGCTTGGGGCGAGCGCAGTTCGTGTCAACGTAATTCGCCCTGGTCTCGTCGATACCGAACTAGTCGAGTTCATAATCGCGGGGGGACCGCTTCTAGATGATTACCTAGATTGCATGCCGATCTCTAGAGTCGGCCAGCCTGCAGATATTGCTGCAATGGCGAGATTCTTAATCGGATCTGAGAGCACATGGATTACAGGTCAAGTAATAAATGTTGACGGCGGACACTCACTTCGTAGAGGTCCAGATTTCTCGAGTGTTCTTAGCGATGTATTCGGTGCCGACGGCCTTCGTGGCGTCGTGCAGGAGGGATAGTACAAATGGCTCACGGCTCACTCTCATCATGGGATGACTACCCGGTGCACCAAGTCTCGGAGACGATTCGCCACTCCGGCACTAGCGATCGAAACTTCTATGACCGCTACTACTTCAATCTTCATGGGTCTTCAGATGACCTATTCATGATTATGGGGATGGGGCAGTACCCCAACCTCGGCACACAAGACGCATTCGCAAGTGTGCGCAGGGGTGAGGAGTACCACGTAGTTCGTGCCTCCAAACTATTAGGCGACCGCATGGATACCTCTGTCGGTCCGTTTCGTGTTGAGATCATCGAGCCGCTTCAGCGAGTTCGCTTCATACTCGAGCCGCCTAAGGGAGCAGAGGAGGATCGAGCCATTTCCTGCGACGTGACATGGGAGGGCGCTATGCCCGCCTTCGAAGAGCCGCGCCAATATGTGCGCAAGTTTGGAAGGGTTCTCTTCGACACTATGCGTTTTGCGCAGACTGGTTGCTGGAGCGGCAGCGTTGAGGTAGCAGGGGAGAGTTTCTCGGTTACGCCAGATCGCTGGAAGGGCACTCGCGATCGTTCATGGGGTGTGCGCCCTGTAGGGGAGACAGAGCCCTCTGGCATTCGCGAAGAGGTCGGGCAGATGGTTGGACTCTGGAACTACGCACCTATGCAGTTTGACGACTTTTCCATCCTCTACATCGTGCAGGAAGAGCCAGACGGACATCGCACAATTGAGGAGTCGGTACGTATCTGGGCTGACAGATCGCGAGAGCCTGAGTGGCTCGGTCGCCCAGAGTTTGAGCATCGGCTTGACTCGGGAACCAGAATGATCTCCACCCAGAGCAAGTTGAAGTTCCCAGAGGCTCCGGGCGGAGGGTTCGAGGTTGTCGTTACACCGCTTCTTCACTCCTACATAGCTATAGGCACTGGTTATGGAGTCGGTGACGAGTTTCGCCACGGCATGTACCGTGGAACCGATCTTGTCGTTGAGTCGAAGACGTGGAGCATGGCAGAGCTCGAGACGTGGGGATGGTTCGGCCTCGTTGACCATGTAGCGCGTTTCGAGATCGGCGATCAGGTTGGTTACGGACTACACGAGCACGGGATCTTTGGGGCATTTCCAAAGTTTGGACTCGAGTCGGGTTACGACACCGCCAAGTAGCTGATCGAAGGTCAGCGCACGTCCCAAGCGCACTCGGGGTGAGTAAACACAACGTTGTTGATATAGGGCTCCTGCTTACGCACGCTCATCGAGAGGTACCCGCCAGTTTTACGTGGCTGCGCGTGGTACTCGGCCTGGTGTCGAGGGAGGTCGAACTCCGTGAGGGGAACCCAGCGCTTCTCTACGAGAACTTTTCCCGCATACCCCCACGAGGCGAGTAGGTCGACGCTCGGAGCGATACCGCCGTGGCGGTCCTCAAGCTCGACCACGAGTACGGGGTGCTGCTCGGCGAGTAGTTGTTCGGCGCCAGTGATAGTTGCGAATTCGTGACCCTCAACGTCGATCTTTAGCAGTACGACATCCTTAAGTCCCATGTCGTCTAGTCGCACGGTTTTAACCTCTACTGTTCGTCCACCGTCTTGTAGGCCCTCGAGGGACGCGCGACCCTCCGTGCCGCGACCACCTGCGGGCAGGGTGAGGGTTGCGGTGCCCTCGGCGTCAGAGGCCGCGAGGTGTTCGACCCGCACGTTCGGACGTACGGTGCGGTCGAGCACCGCGGCAAGATCGGGGTTCGGCTCAAAGTCGACTACCTGCTCGCACCTGCGAGAAAGCCAGTAGGTCCAAGGGCCGTACCAGACCCCTACGTCGACAGCGGTTCCTCGGGTCGGAACCGACGCGACGATCCGGTCGAGCTCAGGTTCGAATTTCCTATGAGCGCGTGCGATGGCCGCGACGAACACCTTGTCGGGCACAAGGCTCGCTATCGTAGAGATGGTGTTCACGTTGTTGCCCTTTCGGTCGTTACCGCGTGGCGCCCGAACGCCATGATGGCATTGCATACGGCGAACGCCTGCAGGCGATGAATAAACCTTAGTTTGCGCTTGCGCTCGGAACCTTGTCAAAAGCTCTTCGCCTGAACACGATTACTAGATTCCAAGCAAGTACTTCTCGTACGCCTGGAATACGCGCAACCCAACCTAGCCAGTTAGGCAGATAACGCGGACGAACATCGAATACCTCAATATCAGGGCGTGAATTAAACCATGCGATTACATCGGCTGCCTTGACCCGGTGGAGGCTCTCGCCGAACTTATTCTTTGGGGGCCTACCGTTTCTCCGCTCAAAGCGCTTTGCCGCTCTCTCGCCGCCTAGGTAATGCCACGGCGAGGTCTCGTGTCCGCCCCACGGAGATAGCCACGGCGTAAAACTCAAATAGCCGATACCCGCGCGCGGCTCGAGCACGCGGACAATCTCTTCTAGAAGCGCGTGCCAATTCGGTACATGCTCAAGCACATTCGAGCAGTGAATTACTCGCGCGCTCCCAGTCTTAAATGGCAGGGCCTGTGCATCTCCCTGGACTGCTCCAGTGGCAGACCTGCCGTGCAGAGCGAGTTCCTCTGCGCTGTAATCAACGACGATGCAGTCTGCCCCAGCATGTCTCAGCGCCTCGGCAACGTAACCAGGGCCGCCTCCGACATCAAGTGTGAGCGACCCACGTACATCCGCGTGGCGTTCGATGCTGCGGATGGTGTCGGCTGCTAGGTAGTGGTAAAAGCGGTCAGGCTCCTGCGTCTCCTTCCGGAACAGTGAGAAAAGATGAACGCTACGCGCGATGCCTTTGGAGGGGCCATCTGCGAGAGGGTCATGAACCGTCTTCGTGCCTGCAGCCTCAACTGCCTCAACAAAGGTGTCGATTGTTCGCTGCCACGTGAAGTCTCGAGAACGTAACTCTGCGGCTGCTGCAAGTTGGCTGCGTCGCTCGGTGTCGCCCGCGAGTGAAAGCCATGCTTGAGTGAACCCTGCTTCGTCCTTTGCAAGAAGTCCGGTCTTGCCGTGGAGGATCGCGTCCTTTACCCCTTTGACGCGAAACCCAATAGATGGAGTTGAGCATCTTGCTGCTTCAAGGATCACGAGCCCCCAACCTTCGCGCTCAGCTGTGTGAACCAAGAGCCACGCCTCATGCATGAGCTCGGCCTTGCGCTCCGCGCTCACGCGACCGAGGATCTCGGCTCCCCGCAGAGCAGGTTCGTCTCTCACTCGCGCAGTTAGGCGTTCTCGCTCCGGGCCGTCGCCGATGATGAGCAGGCGTCCGCCAATCTGCGGACCGACCTCAGCCCACATATCTAGAAGGAGATCGATTCGCTTATTTAAAGCGAGTCGACCTACTGAAATAAATAGCGGATCTACGGACTTTTCAGGGTCCTTCTCTAAGTCTTCTAGATCAACTCCAAGATTGAGCACATGAATATTGCGAGGGCTAACACCAAGAATTTCAAGTTCGTGGGCGCCCGAATCGGAGATTGTAACGAGCGGAACATCTTTATAAATCGCAGGTATGCCGCGTTGCTCTAGTGAGGCGAATACTCGCGCTACCGGCTTAGGGAAGTATCTCTGCCACTGATTTCCATGGACATGGAAGAGAATGCATACGGACGGACCTCGCCGCCAGAGGGGAGTCAGGTATGGGACTCCATTGGCCACATCAACTACAACATCTACATCCCTGAACTGGCGTGCGTATCGAAACGGCGCTGTGATGTATTGGGAGTAAGTGCTGCCGTTCTGGATTACCGGGTATGGGCGCTCTTCAATTGGGCCACCGCACATGAGGGTGGCCTCGTGTCCGCGCTCCTGCAACTCGCGAATGAGACGGTCTATCACTACCTCTGAGCCGCCGGCATTCGGGTGTGCAAGATCCCGCCAAGCGAGGAAAAGTATTCGCATCGCTTATCCCATCCGAGAGAATGCATAAGTGGCGTCGATGAGGATCGCCAAGAAACGGTGATTTCCTATGTTCATTGGCTAGCCCCCCTGACGACCTTCGGCACTCGCTGTGTGGGTCTCACAATGGACCCGCAACACCGTAGAAAACATTCTGCTGAACGATTCTTATTGCTCAGCGCTCCTGCATTGTAGACGGGGCATTCGTGGTGGAAAACCAGTTGACTACTGGGCCTATTCGCTAGCAGGTTCGAGTATTTGGGCTGCAGTCTCTGGCTCGGAGAGTCGTGTCGCCTGATCCAAGGTGGCTATCTCTTCCTCGCCGCTGATAATCGATATCAGCACGTCTAGGACTAACGCACTAATAGCTAGCCAGACGACCCAGTTTGCCCACTGGAAATGTGTAACCCAGTCAAAGAAAGGTGGGAATCGCTTTACGCGCTGGATAATCGGAATGCCGAGAGCAACCGAAATAAGAAGCACCGGTGGGGCATAGCGAATAATCCTGCGGGCGCGCATCCCACCGCTTGCGAACCAGCTAGCGATGCCTACGATTATCCCGACCCAAGGCGCGATCACAGCGCCAGTTCCTGCAGCCATGGCAAGTGTGAGAATAATTCTTCTTCGGCTTGGGATTGAAAATTCGCGCGTGTGAATCTCGCGGAAGTTCGGGGAGTCTAAATACTCGGAGTATTCATTCAGATCTTTGCGCTTTCTGCGCCTGATCATTGATGTAACGATGATTCCAACACATAGCAAAGATGCGAGCAGCGAAATCCAGAGCGAAGCATTGACGGTGCCCTGTGGCTTCCACACGAGTTCAATATTGAAGCTCGTTTCTCTGTCCGGGTCTATGTACCAACCGTTAGCGTACCCGTCTACGAGAACAGGAGTTCCGAGATCCTTGCCGTTGATTGTTGCATGCCAACCTTTGTTGAGGCTCTGCCCGAGAACTAGCCAGAATGGTTGAGTTGCTTCGGATACCGCTAATGAGGAAGAGGAACGAGTCTCGCCTCGCACGGTGATCGTCGGTGCTGTCAGGCCAGCCTCAGATGTCGCAGTAGGCGCGTCGAGTGCAGCAGGGGAAGATCTCAGTTCTGAGGCCTTAATTGCTGCGCCGCCTGCGCCCGAAGAGAAAATCAGGCGACTTATATCGAACCCTGTCGGGTTCCGCGGGGACTCTGATACATCGAGCTCGTGAGGTCCAGCAGCAAGTGAGATATCCCCGTTGCATGGCTCAAGAGCGAGCTCCTCGCCCTGGAGCGCATCCTTCGTGGAGCCAGAGATTCGCACCTTCAGAGGCTCTCCATCAAGCGTGATGAGCTCTTCGGTGCAGTTGTTCGCGAGTTCGGGGGAGTAGGAGCGTGCTGTTCCATCCATGCCGAGTTCCGCTAATGCAGAAGGCATAACGATTTGGGCGAGCTTGACCGAGCGGTATTTACGAATCGTAAGTTTCATCGCCTTCCCGCTGATGGATTCAAAGGAAATGGGTACCGATACAACTCCTCCCGCTACGCGATCGGGAATTGGAGGCAGTTGGATGATCCTCTTTGGCCCTTTGTCTGCGCGCATCGAAATGACAGTTGGAATCGAGTGACGGCCGTCAGCAACTACCTGCAGATTGAGATGGTCAATGCTTCGCTGCTGCTTAAAGGTCACTTTCAGTTCTGCTTTTGGATTACCGAGTTGAGAGACCCATGCGGTTTTGGGGTCTCCATCTGTTGCAGCGCCAGCTCTTGTTGTGCTCGAGTCGTAGCGCGAAGACGAGATTGCAGTGTAGGAATCAGGTCCAGTCGAGGTTGCGCCGAGTGCAGCATCTATGTCCTGGCCTTTTGCGTAGGGGCTGAGCCGTGCTGTGCCACTTAGAGAAAAAGTTCTTGCTTCGGGGAGTATGAAGCTTCGATTCATCTTCGTGTTGTCCATTGTTGAGTCTCTAGCAATCGAGATTATTAGCGGATGGGCTGTTGAATCTCGGCCGAGTGTCTTAAGCATCTGCTCTGGCATTCTGATTACTTCGTGGATGTGAACGGTCTTGTCTGCTACCCCGGTTGGGATTCTAATCTCAGCGAATCCAACACCATTTCTTCGCACTCCCTCGCGTATGTCTTTGCCGGAGGAATCAAGAATTGTTACCTCTAATTTCTGAAATGTTCGTTCCTTAAATTCGAGGATTTGCCCTTTCTTTCTTCGTGAAGGGCGACCGAGATCTCGCTCGATTGAGTCTTTTCCATCAAATGTCACTCGAATTCGAGTTATAGCTCGGTAGCGTTTCTTCTCTGAGTAAGCAGCCACTGGGGTGGTCTGCATCAAATTGATAGAGCTCGTCGTAACCGGCTTCGTGAGAACGACTTGAATTTTTTGATGCGATACGGGCACTCCACTATCAACGACCCATGCGGTAAACGGGTCTCCATCAAATGCGGACGCAGGCCTCTCGTTCGGGACAAATCCAAATGCGGGCGTGCCGTATGAAGTCGCTCTAACGCTCTTCACTCCTGTAAGTACTGCGACAGTACGCGAAGCATCGGTCTCGTCAGGGAAGGCGAGTAGCCGCTGGTCCGTCGGATCAGTTACAAGCGGTTCCTCGCCTGCCTGCTCGGTGTATCCAAACTGGTCGTGGAGGACTCCCCACCGCTGACCCCGCCGACGGTTGGTGTCAGATAGAACAAGAAGCGTTGACTCAGGGAGCGATGTCATGTCATCTGGCTTTTTCTCAAAGGAGGACGAGAAGAACACAACGCGATTCGCATCGAGAAGCGATGCATCCGATAGGTCCATGATTGCCTCGCTGTCACCTGCAATCAAGATAGGGGCTTCGGCTGATTTCGCTCTAATAATCGGGGCCGGGTCGTTTACTTTCATGATCGCTACTGGAGGCGGGTTTGGAGTCTCTGCGTTTGGTTTTGTGAGGTCGCCTAACTCTACGAAGCGCAGATTGCCAGGAATTCTTCTTCCAAATCTCTCAGGTGCACCGAGTCCGGCGGGCTGCTTGTCGGTGAGTTTCTTCCAGAGCGCTCCAGCAGGAATTAGGTTCCAGCGGTCAGTTCGAAGGTCTAGTCGAAGAATGACATCACCAACACCCATCAATTTGAGGGTCTCCGCTAGCCCATCGGGGTCGAGGCTTCCGTCCTGCACTCTCCTGTCAAGGGCCTGTAGAAATGAGAGCGACTGCTCGGAACCCCATGGAACAATCTCACGTGCGACATACGGCCGATCCATTAGGCCTGGCTCAATTGGGTCGCGTGTATCTCCCCATCGATATGAGGCGAAGTCGCTCCCCGGTAGAGCAAGTACGCGTGTCTGGGGATCCCCTGAGGAGAGGCGCTCTATTGCCCTGGTCCAGTATGGGGGAATGGCCTCGTTGCGCTCTAGATAGCGGCTGTAATAACCACCGCTTAATGCTGGTAGTGCAGCGGTGATACAGATAACCGCAACTAAGCCGAAAGCGCCTAGTGCAATCAGTGGACGGCCTCGCTGCTCTATACGCCTTGAGACGACATCGACTCCAGCCCCGATGAGGGCGGCTAGGCCAAGAATGAGAAGCGGGATTGCTCTGTTGACGTTGCGTAGAGCGAACCCAGTAGAGGTGGAGAGAGTGAACCACTTAAAGGCGGCACTGAGCAATGAAGGGTGATCGTAAGGGGCTGGGCCCACCCCGATGATGAGCCCTACAGCAACCAGAAGCACAAAGTACGCGCGAGTTCGCCACTTAATAAGTGCTGCGCCTGCGAGAGCGATAGTCGGTACTAAGAACGTTGCGAGAAGTACAAGCGAAGTCTGAGTAAGCGCACCTCTCGCGTCGTTCCATGATCCAGTTCTGTCGCCGCCGTAGAGGAACCAGTAGCCCAAACCGCGAATGATCTCGAATGGCGTTGAAGTTGCTGCAACTGTGCGAACACTCTCCGTTAGCCTCAGGATATTGACACCAAAACGGCCCTCGATGAGGAGAGCTGAGAGCCACCAGAGCGAGGTCAGAGTTGTGAGCAGCGCTGTACGCCATAGAAAGGACCACGCATCGCGCCATGTGGCTTCCCTCCTGCCAAGAACGGCGAATGGAATCCAAAGCGCTGGACCTAAGAGGCAGAGAATCAAGCTGCTCGCGTTTAGCGATCCAACCAACTGCACGGATACAGCGATTAGCGCCGGATAAATCCACCCGCGGACGCGTAGCCCTCGCTTCGTCCAAATGATCCACCAAGGCAGCGCTGCCCAAGGGCCAAGCAAGAGGCTATAAAAGCTTGAGTACCCTAGGACGTAAGGGGAAAAGGCATATGCGAGCATTGATATCGCAGCCCCTCTGCGGCGAATACCAAACTCTCGAGCGAGCCCCCATACCCCAAGACCTGCAGTAAAAATTATTGTTCCTAGCCAGAGTCGTTGAGAAATCCATGTCGGAATTCCAAACACGCGTTGCGTAACCCAGTACCAAGGACCCATAGGGAACAGGTAGCCAATCGTTTGGTGGCTGAGGGTACCGAGTCCTATCTTCGAGTCCCAGAGCGACGCCGCTCTCGCAAGGAAGCGGGTCGGATCAAGATAGAGATAAGACTTCGTGTCAGCAACAACCATTCCCGGATGCATGGCAAGAATAGGAAGAAATACAAGAGCCGCGAATGCTGAGATAACTAAGCCAGTTGAATGGCGCGCGATGCGGCCGCGTATCAATGTGTTCTCCGGCGCGAGTTGAGGCGATTTAGCCAACGGGTCAGCCGATCTGAATCGGGGTAAGGAGTGGAGCGGATACCGGGCCAGTGACCTCGAAAGCCTCTATGGAGTTGTCTCCTGCGTTGATGAGGCTCGGTGCAAGCTGTGCGAAGTAGTAGCCAACATTCTGGTTAGGGAATCGGCTGGAGAAACCTAAGCCTGCGATGCGGCCATTGATAGCGAATGCAATCGTCGAGTTCTTTCCTAGATTCTTGCTGTAGCCCTCAAGCCAAGTCTGATCGAGATTTGGGGAATATGGGTTGAACGCATTCAGAGGATTTGCTCCTAGACCTGGAACAAATAATTCGAGCTTCTTTGATGCGGGGGTGATCGGTAGCGTGGTGACCTCTTGACTAAGTAAGCCTCCATACTCGCCGACTCTATATATACGAATTGCAGGGTCGCCTGCATAATTACTGGCGGTCATAGATATTGCGGCCTTATTCGTCGAACGCTGGAAGGTTAGGTAATCGCTTCCAGATGCGACGAGTGGAGTGTCCCAGATTGGGTTCTTGAATTGATAAAGCCGAATAGGTTCATCAGCGTCGCGAATCGCGGTGGCCGGTTTCCCATCTATTCGCCAAGGTATTCTGGCTCCTATGATCTCTGCAATTGTAGGCAAGACATCGATTGTCCGCATTGCGCGGTCATCCACTATTGGTTGACTTTGATTAGGGGACTTAATGAAAAGCGGGGGAAAGAGAATCTCGTGCGCGTTATTTCTAGACACAGCGCGCTGTGACTCGCCGGCTGAGAATGAGATTCCATGGTCTGCGGTGACCACAAGGATCGTGTCTTCCCAAGCCCCAACTTTTTTGAGACGGTCTATTACTTGGCCTATAAAGGTGTCAGCCGTCTGAAGTTGAAGCAGGTGGATCTCTCGACCCAGTTCTGCATTATGGAGACTCGTCCACTCGGCGGAGTTCGAGTTCTCAAAGGTCTGACTACTCGTGGGCCGGTGGGTTTGAAACGTATTGAGATATACCCAAGGTTGATGCGGAAGCATTATATGTGCGTAATCAAATACTGGGCGACTATCTCGACGGATTGACTTTATGAATCTGCGTGTATCGTCGAAAGGCTTTGAGGTTTCTTCGGGAGGTGAATAGGTAGCAATTTGTTCATGCAGCGAGACAGTCGATCGCCATAGGTTGAACCCGTCGCTGCCGATCGCCTGCACTCGCTTCAAGAGCGAACGCTGGACTCCGATATTGGGGCAGTATTTGCTTGGGCATAGATCCGTGATCTCATCGTGAGCGTTCATGCGATAAGTGCTGCTCAAGAGTCTGAAAATGGAGTCAGGATGATCGGCTGCGATCGGCAGGTGTGACTCGTCTGGATACTGGCCAGTTAAGAGAGCCGGGATAGCCCATTGGGTAATGGGAGCAACCGTAGACATGTTTCTATAGAAAGTTGAGGACTGCTCGAGAGCAGCAAAACTGGGGAATAGTTCTTTATCCACATGCCCTGTCGAATCTAATAGTGATCCAATCGGGAGTTCGTCGAGGGCTATCAGTGCTATTCGATGTGGAGAGCTAACAGCGATTTTCGTATCATCAAATGAAACTTGTTTCGTTACAGCGTATGCGTTGGAGAAAAATATGAACCAGATTGCAAGAAGCGCTGGAGCAAATGCGAGGGCAGCGATGAATGATGCAAAGGTCTGAGATCTAAGTCGTAGAAGCGCTGCTGCTAAGCCAGAGGCCACGCCTGCAACTATCAGTACTGTGGGGCTAGGACTCAGAGCGTGCTTCATAAACTGGAGTGCGTAAATGCCTAGTGCAACCCCAATAAAAAATGCATGAATGTATCTGCGAATTTTTGGGAGGAGCAATCCCGCCCAAGCCTCTATCCCCCAAGCGAGTAACGGAAGTACGAATACTGCTAGAAGCGCGATAGCGAGGACATCGAGGCGGGTTGCCTTGTAGACGGAGAAGACGGAGGAGTTTTTCGATAGGAGATTGAGGATCGGAATTGAGAATGCAATCCCTGATACCGCAAAAAGCTCGGTAAACGAGCGCAACTCGCGCCTAACTACCTTCGTAAACCGCGAAGTCGATTGAGGGCCAGGGTTGCTCTCGGTGTGGTCGGTCATGCATGGCCCCCTCAAGCAGCCCCGTCAAGCGCAGTAGCAGATCAAATTTCGGTCTGCAGGATCCTACCGGCCCTGCCTACTGCTCAGAACGCGCCGATTGCCTGCCAGCGATGCTCGAGTGCCACCCCTTTATGGGCCTAAGGCCTGATTAGATTGAGACGACCGTGCGAATTCCTCGGCCACCGACTAGATCGTCGAAGGCAGAGTCAATCTCGGCGAGATCAACCTGCCTCGTGATCATGCCTTCGAGGTCTAGGTGTCCGCGTCTCCATAGTTCGACAAGGCGTGGGATCTCCCGGCGCGAGTTAACGCTGCCTAACAGGCACCCAAGGAGCTTCTTGCCGGTCGTGGAGAAGAGCACTGCCGGATCGATGACGATCTTCTCATCCAGACCAGGTGCTCCGACGCAGATAGTTGATCCACCTGCACGGCAGGCATCTAGTAGCGGGCCAATAAGTGCAGCCTTGCCTGCAGCCTCGAACGCATAATCGACACCAACGCCAGTGAGCGAGTGCGAAGCCACTACAACGTTATCGGAGGTTGGGTCGATTACATCCGTGGCTCCAAAACGTAGTGCCGCTGCGCGTCGCTCGGGTAGAGGATCGGAGGCGATGATACGTGTTGCTCCGGCAATGCGCGCACCCTGCACTACCGCTAAGCCGATACCTCCAAGGCCGGCAACCAGAACCGTCGCGCCTGCCTCGACGTTTGCAGTGTTTAGTACAGCTCCGACTCCGGTCTGCATCGCGCAGCCAATTACGCAGACGACATCTAATGGCGTGTCGTCGGGGACCTTGACTGCTCCGGACTCTTGTGTGACAACAAACTCTGCGAATGCGGCGACGCCGAGACCGCGGTAAACAGTTGCTCCATTGCGAGAGAGGCGAGTTGTGCCATCAGGGAAAGCGGATAGAGCGATAGCGCTGGTATTAGCGCAGAGGCTGTGCTCATCGCGCACGCACCAATAACAAGTGCCACACGTTGGAGTAGGGGTAAGAACCACTTTGTCTCCTGGCGCAAGTGAAGTGACGCCAGGGCCAACCATCTCCACTACTCCCGCTGCCTCATGCCCAAGAATCACTGGGGTGCCTACTGGGAATGAGCCATTTACGATGCTCAGGTCTGAGTGGCATACACCACAGTGTGAGACCCGTACTTTTACTTCTCCGTAACGAGGATTCTCAATCTCAATGTCGTTAGTAATGGTGAAGCGTTGTCCGGCGGACTCAAAGACTGCGGCGCGCATTGTGCTCCTAAGCGAAGTTGGTATCAAGTAACGGATGGGAAAGGATCTCTATCTGTATACCGTCAGGGTCGCGCATGTATATAGAGTTCTTGACGCCAAGGTCTGGCCCTCGGTACTCAATGCCAGCAGCCTCAACGCGCAGCTTTGCTGCTTCAAAGTTCTCAGGCGTCATTGATATTGCAAGGTGCTGCAGGCCTCCGTGAGCCTCAACAATCTCCCCGAGTCCAAGCCCTGGAAAATCGAAGAATGCGAGCAAATTGCCCTCGCCAATATCGAAGAAGAAGTGCATCGAACCTACATAATCACGGTTCTCAAATATCTCTACCAGCGGAAAACCAAGCACGCCTTGGTAGAAGGCAATTGTTGCATCTGGGTCAGAGCAGATCATCGCGATGTGGTGAACGCCTCGAGCCGATGAAGCAGGCCGCTCACTTGCCGGGATCAAATGCCTATGAAGCGCATTTTTGCGCTCCTCAAAATCATTTATCTCGATCATGTCGTCTGCTCCTTATCTGCGCCTGTCTCGCCAGCGTCGACGCGCCGGTCTTTGCCAAGGTTACTAACCAGAATCGCGAGAACCGTCACAAGGTAGAGCTGACCAATCATTGCCTCGGCAATTGCAGTGGTGCGTCCGATTCGTGTGACCGCTGCGATATCTCCGTACCCGGTAGTGGTGAGAGTTGTGAAAGAAAAATACAGAAGGTCTGGCCCGTAGGGGCGGCTTGTCCCGGAGAAGAAGACCCCCTTGTCGATCGTTGACTCAATCCCAAAGATGTATGCGAAGAGGAGCCCGAGGATCAAATAGATGCATACCGCTGCAGCGACAGTCTGGAGGTTAATGATCGGGTGTCGAAGCACTGCTCGAATAATTGCAATTGGAGAGACGATGACGATCATCAGCCCAAGAATGGATGTTGTAAGAAGACCAACTTCACCGGAGGTTGCCGCACCCAATATTGCGAGTATTAGAGCGATCGGAATCAAGACCAGAGCGGCGCGTCGAAACTTTGGGGTCTCTCCGCTGATGGTGAGGGCTGCGATCAATGCCGCTCCCTCTAGCGAGATCGCTACTACTCGCGACCAGCCGGTATAAGGGGCGGCCGAGTGCCAAAGAACTGCTAGTGCAAGCAGTGCAAGCACCGTACCCATGCCCGGCCACTTCTCTTTGTTGCGGGAGCCAAATTGTTGCATGGGGCATAGGTTACGCAGACGCGACCAAGGGGCGCCG
>WLHA01000109.1 GCA_009702955.1 Actinomycetota bacterium | reverse complement strand
CTTGCGGAGCGCAGCTACGTCTTTAGCTGTGTATTCACCCACGCTTAGCCGGCCTCCGTGCCTGATCCCGTCACGGTCTCAACCGCTGGGTCAACTTCCTCTACTGCAGCCTCTGCTGGAGCCGCGGCAGCCTGTGCCTTGGACTCCTCGAGGCGACGCTCACGCTCTGCCTGAGCAGCTGCTGCCTCGTTACGAGCCTTGGCCTGGGCCTCGGCGCGCTCGGCCTTCTCCTCAGGAGTAAGTACTGGAGCTACAGGGGCCTCAGCCTTTGTTCCGGGGCGTGCACCCTTGCGTGAAGCGAGGTAACGACCCTCCTCAACAGCATCGGCGATTACTCGGCACATCAGGTCAGCTGAACGCATGGCGTCGTCGTTACCTGGGATGGCAAAGGTGATGATGTCGGGGTCACAGTTCGTGTCCACGACGGCAACAACAGGAATACCAAGACGGTTCGCCTCGGTAACAGCGATGTGCTCCTTCTTCGTGTCGATAACGAACACGACTGCTGGGAGCTTCTCCATGTTGCGGATTCCACCGAGGTTGCGCTGAAGCTTCGTTAGGTCGCGACGCAGCTTTAGGCCTTCCTTCTTGATCATTAGATCAACCTCGCCGGTCTCCTCCATACGTGCCATCTCGCGCATCTTGCCGACGCGCTGGTGCACCGTGGTGAAGTTTGTGAGCATGCCGCCAAGCCAACGGAAGTTGACGTAAGGCTGGCCAACGCGATCTGCATGGCGCTGCACTGGCTCTTGAGCCTGCTTCTTCGTACCAACAAAGAGGACGGTACCGCCGTTCTCTACTGTCGTACGCACAAAGCGGTATGCAGTATCAATGCGATCAAGAGTCTGCTCAAGATCGATTACGTAGATGCCGTTTCGCTCACCAAGGATGAATCTCTTCATCTTCGGGTTCCAACGACGCGTCTGGTGTCCAAAGTGGACCCCTGACTCCAACAATTGCTTCATCGTGACTACAGCCACAATCCATCCTTCCCTCGGTTGTTCAACCGCCCGTCCCGCACTACCTGGTGGCAGCGACCGTCGGGTCGACGGGCGTGAAAGTCGCCCCGACGGAGTGCCGGGGACGGCGCTGAGTGTAGCCGCGCCTGCCCCAAACTCTCCGGGCCGGGGGGCCCGAAAGGCTAAGGGGCGAAATGCCATGCCCTCGGCGCCAGCCGGGAGAGCGGATCTCGGTACTCCTCCCCGACCCTCCATGAGAGATGAAGCACCCCAGGATTCAGGTGCCCCGGGCCGGTTCCACCCGAGATGCCGAGGGCCTCACCCTTAGTGACTCTCTCGCCCTTTGTAACGAGCAGAGCAAGAAGGAATGAATAACCAGAACGTGTGCCGTCTGGGTGCCGAATTACGACGCTATTTGCCCCCGCCACCGGCCCGGCCATCGAGACGATGCCCCGAGAGACGGAGCGCACCACCGACCCAGGACGCAGCGCAATATCGATACCCCGATGCCCGGGCCCCCACGGGACGCGCGGCGCCGCAAATAATTTCACTACTCGCCCATCTGATCCGCCCGGCGCACCTCTCAACCCGGGAGAGGGATAAGTAATAGGTGAGCCCCATGCCTCACTGCTGCGCGTCATCGCCGCCTCAACCTGCTGCACACTCTGAGAAGCGAGAACGGTTACAAACAAAAATACTGCGGATCGTACGGAGAGATACTTCATGCGCCACCTTGCCAATCTGCGAACTCGCCAGTCTTAGATCGACTGGCCCCTACCAATGAACGGGGAGGTTGAACGGGGAGGTTCGGAGAGAACTCTGTAAAGGTTATCTCGATCAAGGTCGCTGAGCGACGAGCACTAAATTTACTACTGGCTCTTGAGTACTGGGTCTTGACTAACGGGCCCTTAACTTCTCGCCTCTTAACTACGCGCCTTTTAACTACTCGGCAGAAGAACGCTCAGGCTCAACAAAACGTGATCGCAGTTGAAGGATTGCCTTGGTATGAATCTGACAGACGCGACTCTCGGTTACCTCTAGCACTTCGCCGATCTCCGCGAGAGTTAAGCCCTCGTAGTAATAGAGCGTTAAAACTAGGCGTTCTCGCTCCGGCATGCGATTGATTGCATCGGCGAGGATGTGCTTCATCTCCTCGACCTCGAAGGCAGCAACCGGGTCGCCGACTGATCCGGCGACCATGTCTCCGACCGTCGTTCCACCGCTACCCTGCTCGCCGCCGCCGACTACCTCGTCAAGAGCAACTACTCCAACGTAAGAGATCTGCGAGAGAATTTGCTGGAGCTCCGCCTCGGTTACACCAATCTCCTTGGCGACCTCAGACTCCTCTGGCGTGCGATGCAGTTCTGCCTCAAGTTTTGAGTATGCGCGCTCAACCTCGCGCGCCTTATTGCGAACCGAACGCGGAACCCAATCTATTGATCGCAGCTCGTCGATAATCGCGCCCTTGATTCGCGAGATCGCGTAGGTCTCAAATTTCCACCCGCGTTCGGGCTCAAACTTATCGATGGCATCGATTAATCCGAAGACTCCGTACGACACAAGATCGGCTTGGTCGACACTCTGGGGCAGACCCGACGCGACACGACCGGCGACGAACTTCACGAGTGGGGCGTAGTTCAGGATCAAACGCTCGCGGGCCTGCTCGGCTCCGGTTGATTTGTACTCAGCCCATAGAGACGCGACGACATCCTTGTCGCCTTCGCTCGTAACTAGTTTTTTGGGTTCATCAGGCACGTGGGTGAGTCTCTTCGTAGACGGCGCGCAATCGCTCGCGGGTTAGATGAGTGTAGGTCTGAGTCGTCGCTAGATCCGAGTGGCCGAGGAGTTCTTGCACAACCCGAAGATCAGCGCCCCCCTCAAGGAGGTGTGTGGCATAGGCATGACGCAGCGCATGGGGGTGGAGCGAGCGGCCGTCCGGAAGCGGATGCGCCTCTAGAACCCGCCTCGCATCTCGGGGCCCCATAGGTCGACCTCGACGGTTAATGAATACAACCTCGGGCTCCGTCTCAGGCTTTGCGAGCAGGGGTCGACCCGCTAGAAGCCAGCCTGTGAGGGCATCGGAGGCAGGTTCTCCTATAGGGACTCTGCGAATCTTGGAGCCCTTCCCCAGGACGGTGATATATCCGCGAGCGAGATCGAGGTCGCTGACCTTTAAGCCGCAGCACTCGGAGACCCGAACCCCGGTGCTATAGAGCACCTCAAGAACTGCAAGATCTCGCCTCGCTATCGCTACATCCTCTGCGCTTCCGATGCTCTTCGTCTCCCACTCCTCAGCCAAGTCGAGCGTCTCTGCTGATGCAGCATCTAGAAGTGCTGTTGCCTCGCTACTGCGTGGGACGCGCGGCAGACGTGCGGCGCCCTTTGGGGTTCGAAGGCTTCTACCAGGATCGGTAGCGATAGTCCCTTGGCGCTTGAGGTATCGAAGGTACGAACGCACCGCTGCTGCCTTGCGAGCAATTGATCTGCGTGCGAATCCGCGCGTATCCAAGTAAGCGAGGTATCGACGCAGCGCCTTATGGTCAAGATCCTCCGGATTTGGAGCACCGCCGCGCTCGGCCCACTCAATGAACTGCGCTACATCAGAGGCATATGCATCGTGGGTATTTTCACTCTTCGACGTTAGGGAAGCTACATAGGCGTCAATTTCCCAAGGCATAGCGTAAGGCTAACGCTCCCGGCACACGCAGAGCAGCGCATGTGTCCCACCCCTTCATTAACTTGATCAACACCGTCGAGGAGCCGCGGATTTCCGGTCCTCCCTTAAGAACTATCTAGAGCCTTCAGCACGTTGAGGCGCACTCAGGCACACTCGGGCCAAGGCATCTAGAGACTTCGCAGTCGTTATTAAGCACGACTGGCTGCAGCCATTATCTGCATCAGTTTTAGGGAGGCACTAAATGCTCGCTTCAGTTCGCAGCGCGACTCTTCATGGAATCGATGGGCAACTCGTCCGCGTTGAGGTACATGTATCCAACGGTTTACCGGCCTACACAATTGTGGGGCTCCCAGATGCTGCGGGGCGCGAGTCGAAAGACCGAGTGCGCGCCGCAATGATCTCATCTCAAGTTGAGTGGCCACTTAGGCGCATAACTGTGAACCTTGCACCCGGTGGAGTGCGCAAGAGTGGAGCCGGCCTCGAGCTCGCCGTGGCCCTAGGACTCATGCTCGCTTGCGATGACCTCGAACAATCAGCACTCGATGGGGTCGGGGTTCTCGGAGAACTCGGGCTCGATGGGCAGGTACGCCCAGTAGCTGGAGCACTCGCGCTCGTCGATGCGTTAGCGCGGTCTGGAGCTACCTCAGTTGTAGTTCCAAGCGCGAATGTGCATGAGGCAAGCCTGATCCCCGGAATTCAGATTCGATGCGCGCACTCCCTCTCGGGCGTCAAGGCTGCTCTCTCGGGCGCAGAGGATTGGCCCGAGGTCGATGCAGCACCCCTCGAGACCCCGAGCCTTGAGGAGACCCACGGTTGCTTCGATCTATCAGAGGTACGCGGGATGGCAACCGCGCGCTCGGCGCTTAGATGCGCCGCTGCAGGAGCGCACCATCTCCTGATGGCTGGGCCACCCGGGGCAGGCAAGACAATGCTCGCTCGACGTTTCCCAACAATCATGGCTCCACTAGACCCAGATGAGGCGCTCGAGGTAACTCGCATCCAATCGGCGACCGGAGCGATACCAGCACGACGCCTCGCAACCAGAAGACCCTTTAGGGCGCCGCATCACAGCGCCTCTACTCCTGCACTCATAGGAGGAGGAAGCGGGCGACCTCACCCCGGCGAAGTAACCCTCGCGTCGAGTGGTGCGCTATTTCTTGATGAGCTTGGAGAGTTTGCACCTCAGGCACTTGAAGCACTGCGCCAACCACTTGAGGAGCGAGTTGTGCGCATCTCAAGACAGGCTTGCTCGCTTGAGTTCCCAGCCAATTTCACCCTCATCGCATGCACCAATCCATGCCCATGTGGGCGCGATCCATTCCACTGCACTTGCTCTGATGTAGCGCGCGAGAGATACCGCCGTCGCCTCTCAGCACCACTGCTCGATCGCTTCGACCTGCGCTTAGCGTTACGTGCCCCTAAAGAAATAGAGAAGCCTGGTGCGTCATCTGCGGATGAGCGCGAGCGAGTCATCTCTGCAGTAGCTCGCCAGAACCATCGGTACGCAGGTCTGCCCTGGCGGAGAAACGCTCATTTACCTGCCGGTGCGCTTACGAGATACGCGGGGCTCAGCGCGGAGGCTCATGGTGCATGGCTCAACGCTGTTAAAGCTGGCTCTCTTACCGGCCGCGGAGCGGCTGCCATACAGCGAACCGCGCGCACTCTCGCCGATCTTGACGACCGCACTGAGATCTTCCCCGAAGACGTGCTTCAGGCAGCAGACCTTCGTCAGGACATCCCATGACGAGCCAGAGGGAGGCTGCTCTATACGCATTGGTTGCGCTACCTCGAATGACACCATCGCGCATACGGCGAGTCCTTCCGATATGGCCGGATCCAATCGCTGCAGTCGAGGGGCTAGCAACCGGCGCG
>WLHA01000108.1 GCA_009702955.1 Actinomycetota bacterium | reverse complement strand
TAAGCAATCTCTGCATTTGTGGCAGGGGTCTTAGCGGCGACAATTATCGCCACCCCTTCGCCGTCGAGGGTCCCAGTAGCTAATAAAGAAATATCAACTCCGCGCAGTGCCACCTTGGCGCAGCGCTCTGCTGCCATTGATAGCCCATCGCCACCAACTATCCGCTGGGCTGTGACCCCGACGGTTACGGGCCCCCGTCTAGAAATGGCAGCTGCCAAGACTCCGTCGCCCGAGACCTCCCCAAAATGGCCCGCATATACATCCATTAAGTGCGCCATTTTAGGGGGCTGTTTCTTCTGCTCTGAAGAATCTTGGCTAATCGCTTGAGCGCCAAAGCCAATAATCACAGCAAAGGCAAGTAGCGCTGCTGCAACAATTAATGCCTGCTTACGCATTAAAGGGGGCCCCGCTCACTTTGCTTCAACCCAGCCCATACCTATTGCACGCGGACCAATGTGAGTGCCGACAATGGGCCCCATAATTCCAGTCTCGATCTCCATATCAGGAGCGAGCGCCTTTACCTGAGCAAGGAACTCTGCTGCGTCAGGGGCCATCGAGTGGAAAACCATCACGTACTCGGGGTTCTCTATCTTGCTGAACTCTTCTAGCAACCACGCCACAACCTTTGAGTGAGTGCGGACCTTCCCGGCCTCTGCAACCTCTCCATCGCGGATGCTGATACATGGCTTCACGGAGAGGAGCTCGCCAAAGAGTGCTTTAGCCGCTCCAACTCGCCCGCCTTTTCGCAGGTACTCAAGTGTGTCAAGCCCACCAAGAATTCGCGTCCGATCTGCGAGGGATCGGGCTGCCTCCGCAACGGCTGCAGTATCAGCACCGGATGCCGCGTGGCGTGCAGCGGCCATAGCAGCGAGACCCTCCCCAACGCTCGCTGATTTAGAGTCCACCACCTCAATCGGAACTTCAGTGATCGAGCGTGCCGCAAGCTCTGCTGAGGACATCGTTGCTGAGAGTTTTGAGGTCAAGCAGATGACAACAATTCCTGTGGCACCCTCTGCAATTACCTTGCGGTAAGCAGCTTCGAATGCGCCTGGAGCAGGTGCCGCAGTCGTTGGAATCTGCTTACTCTTACCAATGCGCTCCCAGAACTCAGCGACGCCCAACTCGCCACGGTCTACATACTCTTGATCGCCGAAGCGCACCGTGAGCGGAACTATCTCAATATTGAGCGAGCGCTCAATCTCCTCTGGAAGGTCACACGCGCTATCGGTAACAATTCGAACGGTCATTGTTTTCTCCTAGGTTGCTTAGTGAACTGCGGCGGCCTGTGAGTAGGCCCTTGATGATCTCGCAAAAAGAGTCGAGTGCTTATGTGTAACAGGTTAGGCGCTTGTTGTATCTATAGATGGGGCACTGCGCGTGAGTGTGGCACGTAGGTCTGCGATCTCGGGTACACCCAATGCAGCTGCACCGCCGATACCAACTCCACCCCCGACAACTCCAGCAAGCAGAACGGTCGCGATAGCAGCCAAGGGGGTACTCGGGTCAAGGTAATTCAAGATCAGCCACGCGGCCACGGCACCCAAGGCGCTAGATAACACAATTCGCATCATCACAGTCGCGGTGCGCTTACCCTCGAGACCCCCGAGACGGCGGTCGAGTATGGCCCAAGCGGCAATTGCAGCGATTGAGTAGGAGATGCTCCATGAAAGCGCTAGCCCCTTTACGCCGAGACTTGGGTATAGCGCAACGGCTAACACGATATTGAGGGTGTTCTCCAGGACGTTGAGGAGGAATGGGGTACGCGTATCGAGGCGTGAGTACATCGCGCGAATTGTGTAGAGATATGCGGAGAACGCGAACAGGCCGATCCCAAAAAGGGCCAGAGTCGATGATGTCGTCACGACGGAGCTCTCTGAGAAATTGCCATAGTCAAGCGCCCCGCGAACAATTGGCTTTGCAAGGACAATCATTAAGGCGCCAGCAGGGATGACGACTAGTGCGATGACCCGTAGCCCACTGGCGAATCGTCTTCTGAAGGCAGTTAGGTCGCCTGCATTCGATGCTCGCGCTAGCTCGGGGCCGACAACCGTCATGATCGAGACAGTAAAGATTCCATGCGGCAGTTGGAAAAACATGAATGCAGCGAGGTAGGCGGATGTATCGCCCGAAGTTCTGTAGGAGAGCACGAGCACTACCCAGAATGCGAGCTGATTAGCAATTACATAACCAACGGTCCATCCAGATAGTCGCACGATCTGGCGAACCGCAGGGTGGCGCCACTCCCATACCCAATGCAAGCGAACCCCTGCAGAGCGCAGAGCTGGGAGCAGTATCACGGTCATAGCGACAACCCCGAGGGTGGTTCCGAGTCCGAGCAACCACTCTTCATTGCGATTCGCGAGCACGGATCCAACGGTCTCGCGCCCATCCTGTAGCAGCGGAAGCGTAAGGAGCACTGCAATGACAACGATGTTGTTTATGGAGGGGGCAAACGCAGCAGCAGCGAACTTGCGGCGCGCATTGAGCATCGCTGTAAATAGTGCAGTTACTCCATAAAAGAAGATCTGTGGCATAAGCATGCGGAGCAGATCGATCATTAATTGCTGCTGAGCAGCAGCGTCGCTTCCAGTGAGGCGCGATGAGTAAATGCTCGCAATTAGCGGCGCAAAAATTACACCTAGCGCAGAGATCGTTAGTAAGGCAACAATCGAAAAGGTATTTACGGCGTCGGTCGAGCGATCGTCTCCGCGCTCGTGATAATCAACGAACAGAGGCACAAGGGAGGCTGTGAGGATTCCTCCCAGGAGAAGTTCGTAGACAATGTTGGGCGTGGAGTTAGCAACGTTGTAAACATCACTTAAACGTGCAAAGCCGATTGCAGCAAGAGCAGCAACCCTAAGGAACCCCGTAACGCGCGAGAGAGCGGTTCCTGTCGCTACTGCCAGCCCGCTGCGGGCAAGCTGTCGCATTGGCGAGGCGCCAACAACTCCTTGCGCTGGCTGCTCGGCTTGGGTGCTCAAATCGTCTCCGCCACAGACTTTTTACGCGAGCGTCTCCAGTGCGTTACCCACCAGAGCAATAGGAATACCCCAGCTGCAGCTGTCAGCAGCGCACCTATGCCGCTTACGACGCTTGACCTAACAGTTATGCGAGTTCGCTCGATCACTATCCCTCCGTCAACCGACTCCACAGTCAAGGTGAGCGGGAAGGTGCCCGAAGAACGCGAGATGACAGCTATCTGCAGAGTCGTGTTGTTAGGCGCGAGCTCAATTATGCGGTTGCTTCCGCTTGGAAACGTGAGCCGATCACTCTCAAGGAGAAGCCGAACAGTGAGGGGCCTTCCAGTGTCATTCTGAAATGACATCGGAACCTTGGCTCTGCGCGATGTGAGTGTGAGGGTTCGTGAAATTGGCGTTCTTATCTTTGCAATGAAGCTATCCATTGCTTGGTTCGATGCATTTAGTTGAGCAGCATTAGCGCTTCGCGGCTCTGTTGGGTTAGGCGAAAGCAGGAGGTGCCGAAGTGCGCTGGTTGCCGGCTCCCCGCTCCCCGCGAATGAAGTGAAGGCCGTTATGCGCTGCTGCGTTTCAAGAAGCGATGCCGCGGGTAACGGAAGACTTGTTGTGTCAACCGGCGCAAGTCTGTGAACAAGGGGCCGATTACCGCTGCGCTCAGCCGGAATTGTTGAGAAGAGATCCGCGATGCTGACACTCTTGAGCAGGGGGTTGTCGCGAAGGCCAATACTGACTGTATCTAGAGACGCAGTAGTGGGGCTCCAGTGCTTAGATCCTGCAATTACAACGCCGCGCTTTTGACTTGGCAGCTCGAGAGCAACGACGCTCAATCCGGCCAATAGACGCGCGGCTCTAATTGCAGGTGATCCCGGCGCTTCAAAGATTGCGCCGAGGGTGTCATCAGTCTGGATGGCCGGTAACGAAGCCGTGCCTGCAAGTAGCGTAAATGGTTGAGCGGGTGTGAGGTTGATCTCCCCAGGGTTGGCTAGAGAAGCAGAGCGGACTACGGCGCGGTTAAGGCCTTTTGCCTGCAACAACGCAATTGAATTCGCGTCTAAGGCGCCGGTAAATATGGTCGAAGGATCTGCACTCGTCTCTGCGATTCGCTCAATGGTCTCGCCTCCGACGCTCCACTCTTGGTTTGCAAGCTCTCCTAATCCATTTGCTACGAGTGGAGGCATATTGATTGCTGAGTATGAACCGGCGAGCGATTCGTGTAGCCCAAGCGCCTCTCGAAGGCTAGGGAAGGAGCTTTGTTGCGAGGAGGACTTTGTTGCTTCACTCCATGCTTCTAAGGTTGCGGGCTCGGGTTGCAGTGTTATTGCTATCCCCTCAGCGTTGGGCAATGCCGCAGCAATATTCTCGAGCCTTCCGCCAGGTGCAACTAAATTGGCTAGGCGCGAACTCGGTTTGCCATCAGGGTCGATGGGCGATCTGGATGCAATTGGCCATATCCATCCAACGCTAAGTCGCTCTGCAACTGCGGGACCCCCGGTTAGCGGGCTCACGATTGTTAGAAAAGTGACAAGGGAGTCGTATACCTCACCGGTCTCAGGGTCGCGAACCTCTAGCTCTATTGGGAAAACTCCGGCGCGCCCTCCTCGAGGCAACGGCACTCGAACTCGCAGAGTGTCGCGCGGAACTCCAGGGTTCTGAAGAGGAACTATAAGTGTTGAGTTCGTAAGCGCATCTGCAGGCGCTGCAGCGGTCCCAACAACAGATCCAAGCCGCTTACCCGTCACTGCCCTCTCAAAACCCCCACGCGTTGTTATATATGTGTGGATGACTGCACGAGCCTCGAGCCCTGAGAGATCTCCCTTAAGCCCTAGAACAAACGCAGCATCGTCTCCCGCATTGGCCCAAGGAGGCTGTGCCTCTAGAGAGATGCCGATCTTTGCTTTCGCTGGGTTTAAAGCTGGTGACGGAGACGCAGCGGCAACAGTTAGCAGGCCGATAACCGCAATCATCGCTGCAAATCTCTTAGGCGCTAGGTGCAGATTCACAGAGTTCGGTCCATAACCACGAGATTGACAGGCAAGAGGCTAAATCCAGATCGTTTGTAGAGCTCGAGGGCGGCTTCATTCTTTATTTGGGTATTGACGAGAGTTCGGACAACTCCGTGGCGCGCAAGCCAGCGAAGGCCATCGGCTACTAGGGATGCTCCCCAGCCTTGCCGGTGAGCCTCAGGTGCAACTGCAAGTCTCTGAAGATAGCCCTGCAGCCCTGATCGTCCTGTGATCGCGTAGCCAAGGAGGGCGCTTCTCCCTTCGCCTCTCGCAGCGTCCGAGGCACGCCGCTCGCAGACTCGAAAGCGGCTAGCCGGTGTAGCGCGCAATGCATGCTCAAGCCCTAGCTGATCGATATGCCAGAACTCGTCAAAGGCGCGGGCATCTATCTCAAGGAGAGGTGCTCGATCTGAGCGACGTGCACGGCGGCTTGGCAGCATTGGGCGTTCAATCCCAGACATTCCATGCTCGAGGAGATGCAGGCGCTCGCGCACCACAAAATCACGATCGGCAAATGGAAGCGTCTCTGCAGGGGCGAGAGCGCTCGTGACAACACTTGAGTAC
>WLHA01000107.1 GCA_009702955.1 Actinomycetota bacterium | reverse complement strand
GATCCAGTTACTGGCCACGGTCAGAAATACTTTGCTGAGACCGTGCCAGGCGCCAAGCGCAGCTCGCATACCAAGATCGAGGGCGTTGGCCACTACTGCCAAGAAGTAGGGCATTCGGCGCTAGTTGCTGCAATAAATGAAGCGGCGACACAGGCTTAGGCCCTAAACCCTCTAACCTGCACTCCTCAGGGGATGGCTGTTGCCCGACCCCTCGGATTCTCAACTGGAGTATCTCTCTACCAACTAACTCTCCACCAAAAATCTCTCAACCAAATATTTAGAGTGTTCTATCCAAACCGGAGGAAACAATGAAACAGAATCACCTCATTCAACGTGTAGCGGCATTTACTGCAACAGCGTTGATTGCATCAAGCACTCTCGGGGCAGCTGCACTCCCAGCAGGCGCGGCATCGACCCCAAAGCCTGGAGGGTCAATCGTCTACGCGATCTCCGGTAAGACGACACAGTTCTGCATACCTAGAGCACAGATGGGCGTCTCCGGCATAATGGTGACGCAGAGCATGTACGACACGCTCACCGTTCCAAACGACAAAGGTAAGTTCATCCCCTACCTTGCAAAGTCGGTAACACCTAACGCCACATTCGACAAGTGGACCATCGGACTTCGTTCCGGCGCGAAGTTCCACGACGGAACCCCGATTGATGCTGCCTCAATCAAGCAGAACATCGACGCGTGGCGCAAGGGTTTGCTTCTTCAATTTACGTTCTCGCCGGTAAGCGAAGTGACAGTTACCGACCCGCTTACAGTTGTTGTATCGATTAAGCAGCCGTGGGCAGCATTCCCCGCCTACCTCTTCTCTGCGGGGCGTACTGGCATCGTTGCACCAGCACAGCTGAACGACACTAAGAACTGTGAGACGAATCTCATCGGAAGTGGGCCTTTCAAACTCGACCGCTTCGACCCATCAACTGGCGATGTTGTCGTAAAGCGCAACCCCAACTACTGGCGCAAGGGTTACCCGCTCCTCAACAAGATCACCTTCAAGGTGCAGGGAAACTCAATCCAGCGCCTTAACGGCCTTCAAGGTGGGCAGTTTGATGTCATTCACATCCCGTCTGGCAAGAGTGGAAAGACTGCAAAAACATTCGCCAATGTAAACGTCGTCCAGAGCGCTAAAGGTTATAGAGACATCAACAACGTGCTCTTCAACACGCAACGCCCGCCATTCGATGACCCGACAGCACGCGAGGCACTCGCACGCGGAATCGACCGCAATATCTTGAATGTCCTGGCCAACCAAGGCCTCGGCGACGTTGCCAATCAGGTAGTCGACTCAAAAGTAATGGGGGCCTCAAAGAACTCTGGCTTCCCGAAATTCGATATCAAGAAGGCGAAGCAACTTGTCGCTTCTTACAAAGCCAAGCATGGTGGAGAGTTCAAGTTTGATCTTCAGACCACCTTCGACACCGGCGTCCAGGATGTGGCAGCGGAGATCAAGCGGCAGGCTCGCAAACTCGGCATAACCGTTAACTTGCCATCGCCCATTGATGAGGCACAGATCGTTAATAGTGCCCTCGCTGGAAAGACTGACGC
The DNA here is from genome assembly GCA_009702955.1 of Actinomycetota bacterium. Classification (GTDB taxonomy): domain Bacteria; phylum Actinomycetota; class Acidimicrobiia; order IMCC26256; family IMCC26256; genus IMCC26256. The sequence continues at coordinate 3,993 of WLHA01000107.1, read as the reverse complement.
GTTCCTCTGGCGCAACTACCCAGGCTCGGACCCCGACACTCTCTACGTGTGGTTCCACTCCGGATCGATCGTCAACTTCGGGCACATCAACGACCCGGTGATCGATACAGCACTTGAACAGGGCCGCATAGAGACTGACCCCGCTAAGAGGACAGCTATCTACACCAAACTCTTTAAGCACATGTCGAGCACCACGCCTGCGCTCTGGTTTGGCTACTCAGACTGGTACATCGCATCTAAATCAAACATCAAGGGAATCATTGGGCCAAACCTCCCAGATGCAAACGGCAAACCCGGTAAAGAGAAGCCTTCGCAGGTGGTAGCCGGATTCCACCAGTTGCTTGGAATCTCAAAGGGATAGCTACTAGTTCGGTAGCAAGAACGAAGTTAATGACAGGGGGTGTGCTGCGGTTATCCGCGCACACCCTCTGCTACTAGTAGGGCTCCAAAGATAAAGAACGCTGACGCCGCACCTATCTTTACTGCGCGCTCTGGTAGTCGTTTACCTAAGACTCGACCGACTGCAATTGCTAACCCATCGGCTGCGACCATCCCGAGTGTGCTCCCGAGCCAAATACCAAACCATGGTTGGTTCGTAGCCAGAGTGATTGTCGCGAGCATTGTCTTGTCGCCTAACTCCGCCAAGAAGAACGCGATGCTTGCAGCGACGATCGGGGAGCGAAATACGCCATGCGCCTTAGCCTCATCCTTCTCGGTGAGTTCATCGCCACGCAGGGTCCAAGCACCAAAACCAAAGAAGGCGACACCGGCAACGATGTTGATTGCACTCGTTGGCAGGTGATCACCAATAAGTCCACCTATAGCGACACTGCCGAGGTGAACAACCGCGGTTGCAATTGTGATTCCAAGCAGAATCTTGAATGGCGGGAAACGCGTAGCAAATGCAAGCGCCATCAACTGGCTCTTATCGCCTAACTCTGCGACAAAAATGACACCAAAGGCTAAGAAGAAGGCTGCGAGCATAGGTTTGGATTAACTCCTAAATATCTATGACCGTAGATGCGCGCCATGTTTGATGTAATGAGAATAGGTCGAGGGTCTCGATCGCCTTGATTCTTCTAGCACTGCGCTTCTCCGTGTTGGGGTGCCAAACGTATGGAATGGCTCTCACAATCCAGCCGCGGGCAAGCGCAGATGAGGAGTTTGCTACGCGAGACTCCAAATCGGGTGGGCGGCTCGGGTTGAGGTAGATACTCAACACCAACGCGCGCACAAGCCCTCGATCGGCAGGCAGTCCAGCGGCGCGAAGTCGCGAGACTAGAAGTGACGCAAGTACTTGTAACTCATGAACGCCGTGGCGAGCCGAAGAAATTAACCCCGCGGTGAGTGGCACGGCAGAGAGGGCAAGCCTCACTCCCCTGCCGCTTGGGGTTACTCGCCCTGCAAGCCGCACACTTGGTCCGACCCTGCGCCAAACTGAGAGGGCCACTGGCAGTCCCACCATCGCAAAGCGAGCCATGCGCGCTCCTACATCCTCCGAGTCCTCGATCAGCCGATCATCGCTAAGCAATCTCAGAGCCGTAGCCGCATCAGGAACATCTAGTGGCTCGGCAAAAATTCGATCTAGTGCGGCATCGACTAACTCTTGTGTGCGGTCACGCACTTGGTCGCGCCGACCATTCAGCGCACCACGAAATACGAGAAGGCGATCCTCTACCGACATATGGCGAGGCTACCCCCCGAACGTGGCGAGCCGATAAGCCCAATATGTGGAGAGGGCCTAACTGCGATTTGATGCCCTGATTCTCCCCATTCTCCCGATTCTCCCGATTCTCCGCCGAAGTGCCATCTGCTCATCAACTGCGATAGAACATCTCCGTTATCAATCTCCGGACCGCCCGGAGCCAACACTCGGAGGATTCATGCCTGAGGCCGTCATCGTCGCTACTGCTCGCACCCCAATTGGGCGCGCAAATAAAGGTTCACTAGTTGACTGCAGGCCAGATGACCTCGCCGCGGGAATCGTCGAGGCTGCTCTAGCCAAGGTTCCCCTTCTTGACCCAGCAGAGGTCGAGGACATTCTCCTTGGATGTGCACAGCCCGCCGGAGAGCAGGGATACAACCTGGCACGCGTCGTTGCACTCCTCGCCGGGATGCCGACTGCACCCGGAGTGACAGTAAACCGCTACTGCTCGTCATCACTGCAGACAATTCGTATGGCTGCGCATGCAATTCGTGCAGGCGAGGGCGATGTATTTATTGCAGGTGGCGTTGAGTGCGTCAGCAGATTCTCCAAGGGACGATCTGATGGCTACCCAGATACGCACAATGCGCGTTTCAGCGAAGCAGAGCTACGCACGGCTGCACGCGCCGACGGAGGCCTTGGGCCGTGGTCTGAGCTGGGCGGGCTCGCAGACATCTACATCTCAATGGGGCAGACCGCCGAGAACGTTGCCGATTACGCAAATGTCTCTCGTGAGCGTATGGACGAGTTTGCAGCACTCTCTCAGCAGCGTGCAGTGCAGTCGCAGCAGAACGGTTTCTTCGAGCGCGAGATTACGCCTGTGACTCTCGCTGATGGAACGGTCGTAAGCGTTGATGACTGCCCACGTGACGGTACAACTGCTGAGAAGTTAGGTGCCCTCAAGCCAGCATTCCGCCCAGGCGGACGAGTCACTGCCGGAAACGCGTGCCCTTTAAATGATGGCGCAGCCGCGGTAATCGTCATGAGCGACACGCGTGCAGCACAGCTCGGCATCACCCCAATTGCGCGCATCGTCTCTAGCGGCGTGAGCGCACTTGACCCTGAGATCATGGGCCTTGGGCCAGTTGCAGCGTGTCGTTCGGCACTAAAGCGCGCTGGGCTGACCATCGACGAGATCGACCTTGTCGAGATCAACGAGGCATTCGCAGCACAGGTAATCCCCTCAGCAGATGAGCTCGGAATCCCGTGGGAGCGACTGAACGTCAACGGTGGAGGCATCGCTCTCGGGCACCCATTCGGAATGACCGGCGCACGCATAATGACGACGCTTCTCAATGGACTCGAGGACTCAAATGGTCGCTACGGCCTTGAGACCATGTGCGTTGGTGGCGGCCAGGGAATGGCGATGATCGTCGAGAGACTCGGCTAGTCGCTACTCGCTACTCGTTTACCCTGCGAGCGAGATCCGCAGGGTCATCGACCTTGCTATCGAATGCAGCAAGCGACCATGACCACTTAAACTTACGCGCGCGCAACAGATACTTATCAAGCGTGTCAGGGCCACATGATGCTGTTCCAAGCCCGCGGTGCTTTGCATCAATATTTAGATGGACTTGGGCCTCGGGCTTTAGATCAACATCGTGCTGCGCTTCATCTAGCTGCGCAATTGAGTAATTACTTGTGGAGAATCCAAAGAGTTCCGGTGCTGAGATCAGCAAGCCTTGGCGACCGTTTGATAACGCGCACCAACGTGTCTGGGTATGGTGACCGTGCTCTTGCGGGCGGATATACGGAACATATTCGTCGGCGACTCGTGTTGAGTAACGACCAATCGCTGCGCCGCGAGCGCGATCGGGGTAGGTCTCATGGGGGCCGAGGCCATACCACTCAAGGTGATCGAGACTCGATGGAAGGTTCAGGTGAACCCCTACTCGCGGTAGGTCATTACAGCGCTCTGGCACACTCAACTCTTCATGCACTCTCAATACACCGCTGGCGTCGAACTCAAATCTGCGCTTATGCAGGAAGGCGACTCCGTCGTTGCCGATCCACTCAATACTCTGGCGAGCGGTGACAGCATCGCCCATTCGCCGAAACTGCATATTCCCAGGATTAGCGATTAGGGAGTCAATTCCCCATCGCCGCCAACGCGCAGCGGGTGTGGACATTCCTCTCATTGGGCGAATCTCGTCATTGTCAGTAGGCGCACGGAACAGTGAGAGCGTTGGACCACTCTCAATGAGGTCTACGCCGTTGATAGATAGTGCGGTTAGGCCGCTCTCTCCACCGCCGAAGGTTGCTTGAACAGATCCGGCGGTCACCGTCTC
>WLHA01000106.1 GCA_009702955.1 Actinomycetota bacterium | reverse complement strand
GCAATGGGGCCATCGCGAATTTCACTACAACGCTCGCGCTCCCCATCGCGAGACTGGTCTTGGCATCTGCTTTGTTGTAACCACGCAGCCCGCGCTCCTCAGCGTGCTTCTTCATCCACCGACGCTCGATCTCGATAGTCGCGAAATACATAGGTATAGCGATCAGTTCTACGGGGAACTTCTTTAGCTTCACCTAAGCCCTCCTAACAATCGCTATCCGCTGACAGAGAAAGAAATCTCTATATACATCGCTCGACCTAGGTGGATGAGCGCTTGGATTTGCGCCGACTGCGAAGCCAACCCCATCCGCCGGTCGACCATAGCGCCCAAATAACAAGTACCGGCTGGAACCACAGACGGATAAAGCGCTGAGCATCGGAGTCCAAGCCAAACGCATTTTTACCCTCGACAAACTGTGCAATGTTGCCAGGGAAAATTACGACGAAGAACGCAGCCACAATCACTCCAACAATCGGAGCGCGACGGCGGGCCAAGACAAGCGCCGCTCCGAGAGACAGCTCCATTACGCCGGAGATGATGACCACTGTGTTAGCGGCGATCGGGATCCAAGAAGGCACCTGAGCCTGGAACTCAATGCGCTGCGCTCCTAAATGGCCAATGCCTGCAATGATCAAGAAGGCTCCAAGCACTAAACGTGCTAGGACATGGATGCGTTTACTCCAAGGACTCATCTCCAGATACTACGGCAAAGCAAAGCAGCAAACTCGGGCCCAGAACTCCGCTTGCTGGCGTCAGAGGGAAGCGCTCAACCAATCCTCCAAGGGAGACGCGCCCAAGAACGCGAAGCGCTGCAACAACCTTCGCAACGAGAAGTTGAGCACCCAAGAGCACCATCCGACGAGAAGCTCCTAGTAGCTAAGAGCCACAAAACACGAGCATCTAGTTGGTTTGGTTAGACCTTGAACAGCCCTTTATGAGCTCAAAGCAATTGCGTTCGAATCCAACTGATTCCCACAATCTGCGGAGCCTCTGGCTGTTGGGCGAGATACTAGACGAGATCGAGACTTACGAAATTTGTCTAGCCGCCTTCGAATGAGGCGCCCAACGATTGGTGCTCGTGACGTCTTGAACCGCTTCTAGGAGCCCGTCTGGTGCCGGCCGTAGCATCCAGACAAGCCAGAGACTTAGTACCGCGATGAAGCTAAGCGTCAAAGGAAGCGCCCCGAGGGGCGGCGCCCAAGCAGCGTTGGACCAATACTTGAATGCGCCGTTGTTGCCAACGCTAAAACGTCTAAGACTCTGCGCAAACGCGAGTACGTGACCAACCCCGAGGGCAATCCCAACCACTAGAGCAAGGCGGCTGCGAGCGAGCCGATTGCCTATTGAGGAGTCCCCTATTAAGTACGCGCCCAAGATCGGCACACCTACTGCGAGTGGCAACGTATAGCGCCCCTGCCAGATTCCTCCAAGGCTCCGCATTGTCCGGTACTCAATGAGGAGAGGAAGCAGCGTGGTGGTTGCAGCTATAAGCAAGAGTACGACTGCACGTCGCCGAGAGGAGACAGCCAAAGCTAGAGCTAGCACTAAACCAATTAACGCAGTCCATAGAACAATCACTGCGTAAGGCGATTTGAATCCAACCCAACCAAAGTCGCCGATCATGCTGTTGAAGAAGTAACCACTGCGAGCAATCGTCATACGCATCAGCTCGAACCTAGATAAGTCTGATAAACCGCCTGGCACTAGGTTCGCGAAACTCGCCTTTGCAGGTGACTGGCCGACGTCGAGCGGAGCGATTACTACGTTCCAGACAATCTGACTCAGCGTCGAGATTCCGATTACCAATGCTGCGATCTGGATTGCTCGGTCGCGTACCCAGCGCTTTACGATCGGCATTCCGGCGACAAAACAAGCAGCGCCAAGGATCGCGGCGATCCAAATTGGCGCAAAATTACGCGAGAGACCAAGGGCTGATAATGCGACTGCAATTCTGACGATAAGCCGCCTATCAACCCCCATCTCTACCGGTGTCGCAACAAGTGCCAGAACACTTGCCCATGCAGCAATCGCTGCCGAGATCTCAAGGCTCTGAGGGTTAACAGTTCCATTAATAAAAAGAACAACCGGTGTTACTGCAACAGCTAGGCCCACAGCTCCTATGCGAGCGTTTGGAAACGAGCGCACCGAGGCCAATGCGCTAGCGAGGAGTGCTGCACATAACAACGCAGATAAGTACCGCATTAGGTAGATGCCAAAGGCTTGGACAGATATGAGCGACGGAATGGCGACAATTAGGTAGTAGCCCGGGAAGTAGGTGCCGGCAGGGGTATCAGAGCGCACAACTCGCTCGGAGCCCTGGTACTTGAGGCAGTCGGCTGTTACCTCGTTATGAAAGACATAGCAGGCAAATGAAGCACTCGAGACGACGACCTCTGGTATGTCAATCGCACGCCATCCCCCGTTGGTGCGTGGAATTTTATCGCCAAGCCACTGACCCCGCTCAACCGATACTGCGCGTGTGATATGCGCAGGCTCATCCGGGCCGGCGAATAATGGCAGTGCAGTCGCCCATAGGACGCCGAGCAATGCAAAGAGCGCGAACGATATCCACCAAACTCGACGCCTGCTACGCGGTGCCGCTATCCGGCGAGTCGGAGGAAGTTCCACAACTAGTGACCATAGCGGATTCTCTTGGTAGTAATGCTCTCGCTGCAGCGACGATCGAGTCGGTTTGAGCGCGAAGCTGTTTCAAATTTGTCGAAACGAAATGTGTCTGCACCGCATATATATCTCCATGCTTCACTATTGCTTGGAGAAGATTTACAAGATCACAGACTCTCTAAACCGCAAGTTCATGTCAATACATTCGCTGATTGAGCGCACCCGATTAGCGGGAATGGAATCGCAGTAAGAGACGGGATGTCATCTGCTTGACTCTGACGCTTCATCGAAGTATCCGGAGCATTCCGCCACTGGTAAACCCCACAGTGCAGAGTTGCTCCGCCTCTGGCAGATAGATACTCAACTAATACCCGGCCGAACAATGGGAAACACTCGACGCCGACCAGATCGCCACCGTGTTACAGGACGAGCTAGAGCACTCCTACACACTGCCGTACTAATCCGCTCGGCAGCCTGCCAGCGATTCACTTCAGTGGAGTACTACCCGGCGTAATGGCGGAGGATGCAACCCATTTGCATATGTCTCTGACATACCGCTCGTCGGCGCTTCATTTACCAATTCTTGAGGCATCTCCCTATGCGCATACCGACCAGCTTTCAGCGATTCGCGCGTCGAAAATTGGAGACACTCTCCGACGAAGTCCCTAGCGTCTTTTACAGCAGCTAGGTAGCACGAATCCTAAAGGTCTGCCCGCTACAGGTACGAGTACCATGCTCCCAATGGAACCCCAAGCCGCATTTCTTGCTCCGGTCTCCCGCAAAAGAGCACGCCAGCGAAAAATGATTGCAGGAGTAGTTGCCCTCACGCTGCTGGTAGTCGCCTTGGGTGCGGTAGCGATCAACAACAACAACAAGGCGTCCACCTCAGGGGCGTTGACGAGCGTTGCAGGGGTCGATTATTTCGTGAACGGTGAGGGCACGTCATACAAACTTGCTCCATCATCAAACCTCACCGGCGCTCGCATGGGTTGTGGTTTTCCAGATTACGAGGGGTGGGATTGCCTCAGCTACAAAGAAAAGGACCTCAATCACGCGAACTTTACAAATGCAATTCTCCAAGGCGCTCACCTTGACGGAACCAACCTGACAGCCGCGACATTTACCGGCACAAATTTGAGCGCAACTCTCGACGGCGCAAATCTCACGGACCTCATCGCAGATGGTACCGATTTCTGGGGATCGACCCTCACCGGCGCGAATTTAACCAACGCCAAATTGGCGGGAGCTAATTTTTGGTGGGTACCCGCGGGCAGTGTGAAACTGGCTGGCGCAACTCTCTCAGGAGCCATTCTTGAGGGCATGTTTCTTCAGTATGCAGACTTCAAGGGAGCAACTCTCACTGATGCAGAACTTATCCGTGCCAACCTTTACGGAGTCCTCTCTGGCGGCATTATCGGCACACCTAGATCGCTCCCCACTTACTGGAGCCTTATCAACGGCTACCTAATCGGGCCAGGCGCAAACCTCGCAAACGCGAATCTCGAGGGCGCAAACCTCGCGAACGCACGGCTTGATGCAGTTACCTCCGGGGGAATCACTGGAACACCCGCAGCACTCCCAACGGGTTGGAGGCTCATAGGCGGCTACCTAATTGGGCCAGGAGGGGCAAACGTCGGCTACGGCGCAAACCTTACCAACGCGAATCTCAACGGAGTAGACCTCGCTGCCGCGGACCTAACCGGAGTCATCTCCGGGGGAGTAACCGGAACACCAGCAGCACTCCCCCCAAATTGGAGACTCATTGGCGGCTACCTAATCGGGCCAGGCGCAGACCTCTCGAACGCGAATCTCGCCGGGTTAGACCTTGCTGCCGCAAACCTCACCCGCGTCATCTCGAGGGGAATAACTGGAGCACCAGCAGCACTCCCTCCAAATTGGAGACTCATCGGCGGCTACCTAATCGGGCCAGGGGCAGACCTCTCGAACGCGAATTTCTCGAACATGAACCTAAACGGAGTGAATCTTGATGGCGCTATTGCTTATTCAATCTTCACAGGTGTGGTTTCAGGCGGCATTGTTGGTACGCCCGCATCGCTACACCCAAACTGGATACTGAGGGCGGGCTACATAATCGGACCAGGAGTAAACCTTCAAGGTGCGGTACTCGCTAACGCAGACCTCACTGGAGTTATGTCCGGCGGAATCACGGGAACACCCGCATCGCTGCCAACGGGGTGGCGACTCATCGGGGGCTACCTGATGGGTCCAGGAGCAAACTTTCGTGGCGTAAAACTCACCAACATAAATATTCAAGGGCTAGACCTATCAAGTTATACATTGACCGGGGTCTCCGCTAGCGGTTTAACAGGGCCACCTGCTGCGCTTCCAACGGGTTGGAGTTTCTCGAATGGCTACCTCTTCGGACCCACCGCAAACCTCAAAGGCTTTGACCTACGTAACGTAAGCCTCGCGAATGCGAACCTCTCAAACGCCATACTGGATGGCGCGATGTCGGGAGGCATCACTGGGACGCCCGCAAGTCTGCCGGCAGGGTGGACGCTGAGTAGTGGCTACCTAGTAGGCCCGAAAGCGCAAGTAGTTGGTACCGGCCCAAATTTCGTTAATGGGTATCTAGTAGTACCAGGCGCAAACCTTCGATATGCGCACCTGAACGCCACAAGCGATTACGTCCAATGCTGCTACGGCCGAGATTTATCCAGAGCGGACTTAACCGGCGCTGACTTGCGCGGGACCAACCTCAACAACGTCAATTTCACTGGCGCAATTCTGACCGGAGCACAACTCCAATACGCAGCGTGGTATCGGACTATCTGTCCAAACGGGAAAATGAATGACAAATTACTTCCCTGCCCACTCTAATTTCTAAGTTTCATAAGGTTATCTTTGCAAAGAGTGTCGCGACCTGACGTTGTCACTGCGTGCGCCGATATGAGTTGAAGTCAATTGG
>WLHA01000105.1 GCA_009702955.1 Actinomycetota bacterium | reverse complement strand
AGGCGACGCGATCGGAAGTACGTGTCGCGTAAGTAAATCTCCGTTGAGTTGCTGAATATTTCGTCTAGCGTCCCGTCGCTATTCGTACGATGCAGATCAAGATCATCATTCACAATTGCTTCGAGAATGACCGCGAGTTCATCGATGACCGTCCCGAGACTGGCGACCTCGCGCCTCACGTCTTGTGCACGCTGACGAATCTTCGGAATCTGGTCAGAGAGCGCTCGACTGAGATCGCGCGTATCGATTCCGCTCAGTTCCTCAGAGAATTTGTCTATTACTCGGCCAGTGTTAGTGATGACCTGCTCGAGTTCGTTTACAACTATTGAGAAGAGTCGACGTAGGAGCTCTCCAGTAGTCGTATCAGGGCCAACTAGACCTTGTGCTCTCCGAATTAGCCCTCTGAGATCATGCGCAATATCTGTCTCAATCGGGATAATTGATTTGCCGTTGGTTGGGACCCTTAAGACCGTCCAGCACGCATCAACCGTGGCGATGATGGTGAGCTCTGCGAACTCCGGCACTCCGTCTTCAATCTCAGTCGGTATATGGAGGTGACCAAAAAGGTATTGATCGAAGTGCACCTCGAATCGAGGGAAGGCATGCGATGGGTCTGTTCTTCGCTTTCGTAGGTGCTTGTGAACAATCTCGTGTACGGGCGCGCCTAGATCTTGCTCTATAGCAATTATCAGCGCTTCACAGGCCGGAGCGTCTGGTTCGTCGAGATGTGTCCAAGTAAAAGTCAAGATCGCTCCGCTTACCCCGGTGCAGGATCTACGCGAATGCGATGCTCACTGCAGAATCGCGTCGCAGCATACGTCGCTCTTCTTCAGTGCGCCCACCCCAGACACCGTTCTCTTGATTTGTAGCCATTGCGAACTCAAGGCAAGGGGTAGCAGCGGGGCAGATTCCGCAGATTTCTTTAGCGGCCTCAATCTGGTCCGCAGCGGATCCGGTTGCACCTATTGGGAAGAACAACTCAGGGTTTGAGTTGCGGCAGATGGCCTCAGTACGCCAATCGGCAGCGTCCCAGTCGTGTGTGCGGATCCAAGTCAAAGTCACAGATGTTCCAGTCTTTTTAAGTGTTGTTCTCCATGTGAGCCGTGTTGCCAGTGTTAGGCAAGTGGCCAATGGAGCGGTGGTCCCCTGAGTTGCCTCTCGGGGCTGGTGAGAAGAATAGAGGTCACTGCTTCCATTAGCAAGGGATTTTTTTGGAGCATTTTTCGGAGCATATTCACCCCAACTTCGGGCGCTCAGCGTCGCTATAGCGACAACAACTACCCGAAGTTGGAGAGATTTAGGGCCCAGGTATGGAATCTTTGCCTACGCTCACTGCGATGAACCCTGACTCGAGCGATGCCCCCCGAACTCCGTTGATCCTTGGCCATCGAGGAGCACCAAAGGCAGCACCTGAGAATACGCTCGCCGCGTTTGGCGCAGCACTCGAGGAGGGCGCTGACGGCGTAGAGCTCGATGTGCACTCAACAACAGACGGGGTACTTGTAGTTGTCCATGATCCAGAGATCGAGAACGTTGGCGTAATTCGCGATACAACGTGGAGTGTTATCAATGCGGCAGTTCCTGGCATCCCAACTCTTGAGCAGGTGCTCGATGTTTGTGATGGAACTCTCGTAAATATCGAGATAAAAAACTCTGAGGGCGACGCTGGCTATGACTCAACGCAGCGCACTGCGGATCTTGTGGTTGCGGTACTCCAGGAGCGTGGAAGGAGAGACGATGTTGTCATCTCTTCGTTCTCTCTCGACGCGATTGCAAGAGTCCGCGAAATTGATGGCGCGATTCCAACGGGGTTTCTCTATGCCCCCAACATGCCAAACGCTGAGGCACTCGACTCTGCAACCTCTGGTGGTCACTCTGCAATTCATCCTCACTGGGTCTCACTCGGGGGTGATGAGGGTTCAGCGTTTGTTTACGACTGTCATGCTCGCGGGCTCAAGGTAAACGTATGGACGGTTAATGATGAGCCAGTCCTAGCGGCGTTAATCGCTGCAGGTGTCGACTGTGTAATTACCGATACGCCAGCGATCTTGCGCGCCTGGCTCTAAGAAACCACCGAACTTCGGGTATCTGATGTCGCTATAGCGGCATTAACTACCCGAAGTTCGAGAGAATGGGCATCTACGACGTAGGCATCACGATGTTTAGAGCCTTCGCATGATGGGTAAAACGTAGTTTTGTGGACTCTCCTAAGAACTCGCCATCGGCCTGATAGGGGACAGGGATCTCGGCCTCAATCGTGAATCCGGCGAGGTCGTCTTTTACCACTGCAGCGTGCGTGCGGCCGAGGCCATGTTGCCCGATAATGGCCCTGCTAACGAGACCAATCATTGGTAGTGCGCGATGAGCCTGCACAACCGCTAGCGAGAAGCCGCGATCAAGGCTCGCATTTGGGGTCACGATGATTGGTCGCTTGCCGACGAATGTGTATGGCGTACTAACAGCTGCGATCGCCATAGTGCCACCGTCAATCTTGGTGCCGTCATCTAACTCAACTGTAAAGCGCGATTTCTTATGGTCATAGGTGCGCAACCATGCATCGAAAGCATTCATGGCGAAGAACGGATGCGGCGCGATCTTCTTGATGCCTCGGCGCGCCTCTACCTTCTCGACGACAGCGGCATCGAAGCCCACACCGCAGTGAAATAGGAAGTAGCGATCCTCAACACAGCCGAGGCCAACGCGCCTAAAGGACTCGCGTTCTAGGGATGCGAGTAACTGCCCCGTTGCCTCAACTGCATCATTGGCGACGCCGATGGTTCGGGCATAGACATTTGTAGAGCCACCCGGAAGTGGAGCGAGTGCAGTATCGGTATTGACCAATCCGTTAGCGGCCTCGTTGAGAGTGCCGTCGCCTCCAAGTACTGCGACCACGTCCACTCCGTCGACAGCAGCGGTGTGCGCTAGCCGTTGAGCGTGCCCGCCTCGAACTGTCTCCACTACCTCAACCTCATGGTCGGAGCTGAGTGCCTTCTGGATCACAACACGTTTTCGCGCCGAGAACGAAGAGGCTGCAGTGTTGACGATCAGGAGGATTCTCACCTCGGTGAGGTTACCGTGCGTGGATCGATTTGGATCAAGTTAGATCAAGCGCTTGGTTTAGTTACCGCGTAGCAGTGCGACGATCTCGCCTGTTGCGTAGATAATTGAGATAACCCCGAGGCCAATCCCGACAACCTTGCGGAGCACATGCTCGGCGCTTGTAATGGCAAGGTGCGCTCCGACTCGAGCCCCAGGAATTACTGCGATACATAACGGGCCCGCATAGAGCCAGTTGATATGCCCAAGAAATTGGTGAGTAATGAAACTTGGGACGGCCAGGATGGCGACGCAGGCGAGCGAGGTGCCGATGGCGTTCTTGATTGGCATGTGTAGCCATCCAACGAAGAGTGGAACCATTAGGAGTCCACCGCCGATTCCGAGGAGTCCGGAGAGCAGGCCAGCACTGAGGCCAATTGTCGCAAGGCGCCACCAAGAGTCGCGCCGCTCGTCATGGGCCTCAACGTCGCGTGTTGCGTCCGAGCCGCGCGCTGTTCTAAATGCGGTATACGCAACAAGCAATGAGGTTGCGAGCATCAACACATGCCCGCCTCCGGGTACATGGTCTGAGATCAACGCCCCACTGATCGCTGCTGCGACTCCAGGGAGGGCGACCCAAGCCACGGAGTCGAGGTGTACATAGCCATCACGGTGGTATCGCAGGGCGCCACTGATGGCGGAGGGGATGATCGAGGGGAGGGTCGAGCCAACGGCCTCAATCGGTGTGGCGCCGAGGGCCCGAATGGCAGGGGTGGAGATCACAGCCCCACCGACCCCAAATAGGCCAGATAGGACTCCTGTTGCGAAACCAATCCCGATTCCAAGGAGAATTATCAGCGCGTCGGACACGGCGAGCAGGCTAGCCGTGGGGTTCGGGCGCTACGGTGAGGGGGTGCCTAGTGACCTTGACCTCCGCGGTGTTCATGTACCGCTAATAACCCCGTTCGCCGCCGATGGATCGGTAGCGATTGAGGCTGTTGGGTCGCTTGGGCACGAGTATCTAAATGCTGGTGCAGCCGGGATTGTGGCCCTTGGCACCACAGGCGAGGCCAGCGCTCTAGATGCATCAGAGCAGCAGGCAGTGATTGATATTTGTGCACAGGTATGTGCCGAGCATGGCGCACCGCTCACGGTTGGTATCGGTACGAACAACACTCGCACCACAATCGCTAAGGCCGAGGCGCTTAGTGGCACCGATGCGCTAGCCGCTGTTCTTGTTGTTACCCCTTATTACGTTCGCCCATCCGAGGCCGGAATTATTGCGCACATGCGCGCCGTTGCAGATGCGAGCCCTGTTCCGGTGATCATCTACAACATTCCATATCGAACAGGGCGTGGCCTCGGTGCAGACGCGGTTCTCGCACTCGCCGAACACTCCAACATTGCAGGCATCAAGCAGGCAGTGGGCTCTCTCGATGCGGACACGCTGCGGATCTTGAGCGAGGCGCCTAAGGGTTTCTCCGTTCTAGGTGGCGAAGACCCTTACCTCTTCCCAACAATGCTCCTCGGTGGCAAGGGTGCAATTACTGCATCTGGGCATGTTCTTACCGAGCGCTTTGTTGCAATGATTAATGATGGTCTTGCGGGCCGCGTCGCTGAGGGACGCGCCCACCATGAAGCATTATTGCCTGTAATTACAGCCTGTTTTGCAGAGCCAAACCCAGCAATATTTAAGGGAGTGCTACACGCACAAGGGCGAATCCCAACAGTCAATGTTCGTATGCCGATGACTGACGCAAGCCCCGAGGCGGTTGCCCGGGCACTTAGTGCAATTAAGGCTGCTAGCTAATTAGCAATTCGAAATTCATCTAGACACGAACTCTTCAACGAAGTGCCAAACCCATTTCCCCCCCGGGAGCAATAAATGAACGCCAGACAGACGCGAGCAGCGCGAGTACAAGAGCATGCCTATTCGAGGCGTTGGTTGATCCTTGCTGTTCTCTGCTTCAGCTTGCTTGTAATCGTGCTCGACAACTCGATTCTCAATGTTGCCATCCCAACAATCGTTCGCGACCTTGGGGTAACCCAGAGCCAGATTCAGTGGATCATCGATTCGTACACTCTCGTCTTTGCCGGCTTGCTTCTCACCGCAGGCTCGCTTGGTGATCGATTTGGTAGGCGTGGTGCGCTGCAGATTGGACTCATCCTCTTTGGTCTCGGCTCGCTCGGTGCGACCTTTGTTGCCACAGCGAATGGGTTGATTGGAATTCGTGCTTTCATGGGGATTGGTGGCGCAGCGATCATGCCTGCCACTCTCTCGATCATCACGAATGTCTTCCCAGGCCACGAGCGAGGCAAAGCAATCGGCATCTGGGCTGGTACAGCCGGGATCGGTGGCGCACTCGGGCCGCTAGTCGGGGGAATGCTTCTTCAGCACTACTCGTGGCAGTCGGTCTTCTACGTAAACATCCCGATTGTGACTATTGGGCTTATCGCTGGGGTCTTCTTGATCCCAACCTCCAAGGACCCAAGCGCTCCTAGGCTCGATCCAGTAGGTGCGGTTCTATCCATGACAGCGCTCT
>WLHA01000104.1 GCA_009702955.1 Actinomycetota bacterium | reverse complement strand
CAGATTTCAGTGACTCAACGGAGATGTTCTCCCCGACATTTGAATTCACCCGAAAATCTGTTCCCTCGGCCTTCATCTGCTCTAGGCGACGGTCTAGGAATCGCTTCTCCATTTTGAACTCGGGGATGCCGTAGCGCATAAGGCCACCGATGCGATCCGCACGCTCGAATACCACGACGCTGTGCCCTGCACGCGTGAGTTGCTGAGCGACTGCAAGGCCGGCAGGCCCGGAGCCGACTACGCAGACCTTCTTGCCAGTCTTAGTAGTTGCGATGACTGGCTCTATCCAGCCTTCATCCCAGGCGCGCTCAATAATTGTTACCTCAACCTGCTTAATGCTCACAGCATCTTCGTTGATACCGAGAACACATGCAGACTCGCAAGGTGCTGGGCAGAGGCGTCCGGTGAACTCCGGGAAGTTATTCGTGGCATGAAGTCGATCGATTGCCTCGCGCCAATCATCTCTATATACAAGATCGTTCCACTCAGGGATCAAGTTCCCAAGGGGGCAGCCGTTATGGCAGAACGGAATACCGCAGTCCATGCAGCGTGCTGCCTGCTCCTTCAGGTCTGAGACGGCAAATGGCTCGTAGACCTCTCGCCAATCCTTTAAACGAAGCTCGACAGGGCGCCGCTTGGGCCCCTCTCGGTCGTACTTCATAAAACCTGTTACTTCACCCATATCAGTTCCGTCCGCTCATACACGCGAGGCAGCCATGATGGCTTCCTCGACCGTGAGTCCACGCTCTTCAGCGGTTCGCGCCGCATCGAGCACTCGTTTGTAGTCCTGAGGCATCACCTTTACAAAATGCCCAACCTGAGAGTGCCAGTCACCAAGGATTCGCTGCGCTAACGCAGATCCTGTCTCCTCTAGGTGCATTGCAATTGTCTCGCGCAGCCACTCTTTATCGTCTTCCTCGAGAACATCAAGGTCAACCATCTCGCGATTTAGGCGTGTATAGAAATCGCCGTCAGAGTCATGGACGAACGCAATCCCGCCAGACATTCCAGCTCCAAAGTTGCGACCAGTTCTGCCTAGAACCACAACTCTTCCACCGGTCATGTACTCGCACGCGTGATCGCCGACACCCTCAACCACCGCAGTAGCTCCGGAGTTGCGCACGCAGAAGCGCTCCCCGACAATGCCGCGCAGGTATGCCTCGCCGCTAGTTGCTCCGTAGAGAATGACATTGCCAGCAATGATGTTCTCCTCGGCGACAAAAGCACTCGATGCTGCTGGGCGTATTACAACGCGTCCACCAGATAGACCCTTGCCTACGTAGTCGTTCGCATCCCCTTCTAGGCGAAGCGTGATACCGCGTGGCAGGAACGCCCCGAAGGATTGACCTGCGGAGCCGGTAAAGTCAATGCTGATCGTTCCGTCTGGCAATCCTTGAGAGCCATAACGACGAGTGAGCTCCGAGCCCAGCATGGTCCCGACCGTGCGGTTGATGTTGCGCACCTCTGACGAGAAGCGCAGCGGCGCCCCTGTCTCTAAAGCGCTAGATGCTTGCTGGATTAGCGACATGTCGAGGGCTCTATCGAGTCCGTGATCCTGAGTCTTGGTGCAGAGTCGATCCTGCGTTGTTTCATCAAACTCTGGAACGTAGAGAATCGGCGATAGGTCTAGGCCCGATGCTTTCCAGTGGTCGATTGCTCTCTGAGTATCTAGCACCTCAGCATGGCCTACGGCCTCGGCGATACTGCGGAATCCAAGCTCTGCGAGGAGTGCACGTACCTCCTCGCCGATGAACTCGAAGAAATTCACTACAAACTCAGGCTTGCCTGTGTACTTCTTTCGAAGTTCTGGGTTCTGGGTTGCAACGCCAACTGGGCATGTATCGAGGTGGCAGACGCGCATCATGATGCAGCCGCTAACAACTAGAGGCGCTGTAGCAAACCCGAACTCCTCGGCACCGAGAAGCGCAGCAATAATTACGTCACGACCGGTCTTTAGCTGCCCGTCAGTCTGCACAACGATGCGATCTCTCAGACCATTGAGAAGCAGCGTCTGCTGAGTCTCGGCAAGGCCAAGTTCCCATGGGCCACCTGCGTGCTTAACCGAGGTAAGCGGCGAGGCTCCTGTTCCACCGTCATGACCTGAGATCAGCACAACATCGGCATGAGCCTTTGCTACACCAGCGGCGACGGTACCAACCCCAACCTCGGCCACGAGCTTTACGTGAACACGCGCTATCGGGTTCGCGTTCTTTAGGTCGTGGATTAACTGAGCGAGATCCTCAATTGAGTAAATGTCGTGGTGCGGAGGCGGCGAGATCAGACCAACACCAGCGGTTGAGTGGCGAGTCTTGGCTATCCATGGGTAGACCTTGTGCCCTGGAAGCTGACCGCCCTCCCCAGGCTTTGCGCCTTGAGCCATCTTGATCTGAATGTCGTCAGCGTTTACTAAGTACTCGCTCGTAACACCGAAGCGGCCAGATGCAACCTGTTTGATAGCAGAGCGGCGCAGATCGCCATTCGCGTCGGGCGTAAAGCGATCGGCGTCTTCTCCGCCCTCACCTGTATTGGACTTTGCTCCAAGACGGTTCATAGCGATCGCCATAGTCTCGTGCGCCTCGGCCGAGATCGACCCATAAGACATTGCACCAGTGGAGAAACGCTTCACTATCTCTGAGACCGGCTCAACCTCATCAATCGAGATTGGGGCACGAACTCCGTCCTTAAAACTAAAGAGCCCGCGAAGTGTCGCCAAACGCTCAGACTGATCATCAACTAGACGCGTGTACTCCTTGAATACATCAAAACGCCCTGTTCGAGTCGCGTGCTGAAGTTTGAAGACCGTCTCTGGATTGAAGAGGTGGTACTCGCCCTCACGGCGCCACTGGTACTCGCCGCCTACCTCAAGGGTTCGGTGCGCACGCTCCTCAGGCCGCGCAGGGTATGCCGAGGCATGGCGCTGAGCCACCTCTGCTGCGATTACATCCAGATCAATTCCACCGAGGCGGCTAGTGGTTCCAGTGAAGTATTCGTCAATCACTGAATCGCTAATCCCTATTGCCTCGAAGACCTGCGCTCCTGTATATGAAGCAACGGTTGAGATCCCCATCTTGGACATGATCTTTAGAATTCCCTTGCCAGCCGCCTTTACATACTGCTTGGAGGCCTTTCGGGGAGTGAGGAGAAGATGCCCATCTGTAATGAGGTCGCGTAGTGCATCGAATACGAGGTATGGGTTAACTGCTGCAGCACCAAACCCGATGAGCAGCGCAAGGTGATGCACCTCACGCGCGTCACCGGTCTCAACGATTAGGCCCACTCGCGTGCGGGTCTTCTCTCGAATGAGATGGTGATGCACCGCAGAGGTTGCAAGGAGCGCTGGTATCGGAGCTAAGTCCTTATCTGCATATCGGTCGGAGAGGATTACGAGGTTCGCTCCACCTGCAATTGCATCACTCGCCATTCGACGCACATTCTCAATCGCCTCGCCGAGAGCAGCACCTCCTCCCGCAACCGGATAGAGGATGTCGATAGTGACGGGCTTGAACCCCTCGACCCCACCCTCTTCATCTATGTAACGCAGTTTCGCTAGATCGTCGTTATCGATGATCGGGTGCGGAAGCACAATCTGTCGGCACGACTCGGGGCCGGGAGAGAGCAGGTTGGACTCTGGACCTACTGTCGAGCCAATAGAGGTAACCAGCTCCTCGCGGATTGCATCGAGCGGTGGATTGGTTACTTGTGCGAATAGCTGCTGGAAGTAGTCGTATAAGGGGCGAGCACGATTCGATAGGACTGCTATCGGCGTGTCAGTACCCATTGAGCCCAGTGCCTCTGCACCGGTACGCGCCATTGGCGCTACGAGCAATCGCATCTCTTCTTGGGTATAGCCAAATAGTCGCTGCTGCTGGACAGAATTCGCGTGGACCGGGCTGAGCGCCACTCGCGAAGGAACGTCATCTAAGTGAACAAGGCCTGCGTCAAGCCAATCCGCGTAGGGCTGATCGCCAGCTAGTCCGGCCTTGATCTCTTCATCCTCGATTATGCGGCCCTGAGCAGTATCTACAAGGAACATTCGCCCTGGCTCTAGGCGTCGCTTCATCACGATTCGCGCTGGATCTATGTCAAGCACCCCGACCTCAGACGCCATAACGACGAGTCCGTCATCGGTGACCCAGATGCGCGAAGGACGTAACCCATTGCGATCAAGCACTGCACCAATAACAGTTCCATCAGTAAATGCGATATCAGCTGGGCCGTCCCATGGCTCCATAACAGAGGAGTGAAAACGATAGAAGGCCCGCTTCTCTGCGCTCATCGACTCGTGGTTCTCCCACGCCTCTGGAATCATCATCAACACGGCGTGTGGAAGCGACCTGCCGCCGAGGTGGAGCAGCTCAAGAACTTCATCGAATGAGGCAGAGTCAGAGCCGAGCGGATCACAGATCGGGAAGATGCGGTCTAGGTCTCCCGGCAGGAGGTCCGAGGCGAGAAGAGCCTCACGTGCGCGCATCCAGTTTCTATTCCCTTTAAGCGTGTTGATCTCACCGTTATGTGCAACAAATCGATAGGGGTGAGCAAGTGGCCAAGATGGAAATGTGTTGGTTGAGAAACGCGAGTGCACCAGAGCGAGAGAGCTCTCGATTCGCTCATCGCTGAGTTCGGGGAAGAAGTCCTTTAGTTGAGGAGTGGTGAGCATTCCCTTGTAGACAATTGTTCGCGCCGAGAGGCTCGAGAAGTAGACCTTCTCGCCGGTAGCCGAGACCACCTCACGCTCAACACGCTTACGAGCAATAAATACCCTTCGATCTAGATCGATACCACTCAGGCCGCCGGTGCCACTGCTATCTGCGCCTGAGATAAATACCTGTCGAAACGACGGCATCGCGGCGCGTGCAGTTGCGCCAATCATCGAAGAATCTGTGGCGACATCTCTCCAACCAATAACTACAAGACCTTCATCTGCGACGATCGCGTCTATTGCTTTCTCTGCGATCTCAGCCTCATCAGAGGACGCGGGTAGGAAGCCAATACCGGTTGCGTAGGCACCAGGCTCGGGGAGTTCAAACTCTGTAACAGCGCGGTAGTAAGCATCAGGCACCTGTATCAATATCCCTGCGCCATCACCGGTATTCGGCTCACTCCCAGAGGCTCCGCGGTGCTCGAGATTGCAGAGTGCAGTAATGCCCTTCTCAACGAGACTATGCGTGCGGCGACCGTGCATATCAACTACAAATGCAACACCGCATGCGTCGTGCTCGAATGCGGGGTCATAAAGACCTTGACGTTCTGGGTATGAAGGAGCCATGGAGCTTGTTTCGCTTTCGTCGTTCGTCGGGTCTGAGACTCCGCCAGACTCTCTCGAGCCCTGAATAGCAGTTACCTCAGGTATTGGATTCACCGACGGGACGACATTGGCCCGCTTGGTCCCTACAACTTACACGATGGGTCCCTAAAAACCCAAACAATAAGGGCCTTAACTGAGCAGGGGCTTAACTGAGCAGGGGCTTAACTGAGCAGGGGCTTAACTGAGCAAGGCCTTAACTGAGCAAAGACCGTGCAATCTGGGAGCTTTGGATCTCGTCGGTACCGGCGTAGATCTGTAGCACCTTGGCGTCACGTGCCAACTGCT
>WLHA01000103.1 GCA_009702955.1 Actinomycetota bacterium | reverse complement strand
TGGGAACTTCACTGATCCACACACCTCCTATTCAGGCACGATCCTTGCTAATTCTCGTCCGAGATCTGAGCGACCAGAGGCTGTGACTGCTGCTCTCCCACTTCTCCTCGAATATCGCTCTAGGCGCGTGAGGCCCGGGCTCGACGACAAGGTTCTACTGGCCTGGAACGCATGGTTCCTTAGGTCGCTTGTTGAATCGGCTGGCGCATTAGGGCGTAAAGACTGGATGGAAGCAGCTAAGGCCAATGCTCGGTTCCTTCTCACCGATATGAGATCCGATGATGGTCGACTACTCCGGTCTTGGCAGAACGGTCGATCCCACCTTCCGGCCTATGCAGAGGACTACGCAGCTCTGTTAGGTGCGCTCATTTCGCTCGCTGAGCTTGACGACGCAAACTGGCTTACCGATGCAATCCAGGTTGCTGACGATCTCATCGCTCTATTCGGGCGCGAAGAGGGCGGCTTCTACACGACTGGTACAGATCAAGAACGTCTAGTTGCTCGCACACTCGATCTCCAGGACAATGCAACACCGGCAGCGAATTCGCTTGCAGCTGACGCGCTTCTTCGCCTCGCCGAACTCACAGGCGTTGATGAGTATCGAGAGAAAGCAACGACGACTCTGCGCCTTGTTGTTGTTGACGCCTACGCGCACCCGACTGCGTTTGCGTTTGCATTGGGCGCCATTGAGAGGGCGATTACACCGGCAGTTGAGATTGCCTTCATCGGTGACGCTGAGCAGCTAGTAAAAGCAGCCGCTAATAGAGTGATTCCATCGAGCGTATTTCTCTGGGCGCGAAGCCCATCAGATACGCACCTATCACCGCTCGTAGAGGGTCGTGGCGAGATCAATTCTCAAGGAACCGCATATGTCTGCGAATCGAATACATGTCGATTGCCAGTGACTGATAGCGAGTCTTTAAATAAAGAGATTGATTTAGCGCTATCCAACCGCAGACGCGATTAGCGGACTCTTAGCAACCTCAGACGAGGAGCCCGAAGCCTCCGGCAAGTGCGTCTGCTGAGACCCAACCAAATGCAATGATTGCTTCGCCGCCGCTTGGGCTGCACTCACCGACAAGCTCAACTGCGGCTTTGCCCCCACCCTTAACGGTGCTTGCATCTAGAACCGGCTCGGGCACTTTGCCAGGCTTGACTCGAAAAGCATGCTCGTCATAACGAGTGTCGCAGGAGAAACGTTTCGCTAGACGGCGTCCCCATGCTCGCTCCTCACCAGTTGCCTTGTAGTTGGGGCGAGGAACTACGTCATCCAATTGGGCGAAGAGGTTATAGGTGGCGGGGTGAGCGATGCGGCCTGCGATGAGGACATCCTCATCCGGGAACGAGATCGCTGCACGACGGTAGAGCTCTGCGACCAAAGCCTTGAGTGTGGTTCCACTTGTCTTGCCTTTGCGAATCGCACCTAGCCCCCAGAGGATGCAGGGGGTTCCACCAACGCGCTCAAGGGACCCGAATAGGAATCCGTGGTTCTCGTCATCTACTACCGCGAGCACGATAAGCGGAAATTTCTCCACTTGAGA
Source organism: Actinomycetota bacterium (assembly GCA_009702955.1). Lineage (GTDB taxonomy): Bacteria > Actinomycetota > Acidimicrobiia > IMCC26256 > IMCC26256 > IMCC26256. The sequence continues at coordinate 4,059 of WLHA01000103.1, read as the reverse complement.
CTCAAGGTGTTCGTCCATCCCAGCAAGTCCAACCGCTACAAGCAGTTGACTGAACTCATCGAGTTCAACCGGCTTGAGGGAGACTGAGTCACGCGATTCAATCTGCATAGGCACTATTCTGACCGGATAAAGGGGAGACCGCCAATCGCCTCTCTCTTGGGAGCGATGGGCGATGCGACAAAAGTCTCGCCTGCTGCTACTCAAAGAGCCTTGAGAGAGCCGATTTAGACCCAATAATAAATATGAATTCTCCCTGTTTTGCGACACATTTTTCTCTCCGTCCGAAACGCCTGCTTTAAGTCTGTCGTCACAAGGTAAGCATGGGAAGCTTAAATAGCCGTAAAGTCTCTCAAATGACACAGACTTTGGATGCCCTCAAATGGAGCCCTCTAGATCCATCTTTTCGTGCCGATCCATACCCTTGGTATAAGGCACTCCGGGAACAGACGCCTGTACTTGCCCATCACGAAGTGGGATTTGTCGTATCGCGATACGCAGATATTGAGGCTCTCCTGCGTGACCCTCGACTCTGCGTATCAACGCCCTCACCCTGGCGCGAAGTAATGGCCGAAGCAGCATCCCCCGCCCTGCGACGTTTAGCCGAGCTAACACTGCTCTTTATCGACCCACCTGAGCATTCGAGGGTTCGTGCGACATTTGCAAAAGCGTTTACTCCTAGGCGCATTGCAGCGCTCCAACCTCACCTCGAAAAAACGATTGACACAATTCTTGATCGCCTCGACCCTCAAGACGAGTTTGATCTCATGACCGAAATAGCCGAACCATTTCCAATTCTCAGCATCACGCATCTCCTTGGAGTGCCCGAGTCCGACTGGACAGAGTTGCACCGTTGGACAACAGAAATTACAGCTTTCAACGAATTACCGATTGATCTATCTGCACTACCAGCGGCTAACGAGGCTGCAACAGATTTTGACGCGTACTGTCGAACAATCATTGATGAGCGGCGTTCGAATCCAGGCGAAGACCTAATCTCTGCGCTCCTTACCGCAGAGGAAGATGGCACAGGTTTGAGTGTCGATGAGATTGTCGCGATGCTCATACTTCTATTGATGGCTGGGCACGACACTACAAAGAGCCTCATCTCAAGCGGCCTTCGCGAACTCCTGCGTCACCCGGATCAAGCAGAGTTGCTGCGCAACGACCCATCCCTGATTTCGAGTGCAATCGAAGAACTACTGCGATTCGAGAGCCCTCTGCACGTTGCCTCCGGAGGAGGGCGTTGGGCAAGCGAACCCTTCGAACTCCACGGAGTAACCATCACCCCTGGTGCCGCGGTTCGCCTACTTCTAGGTTCCGGCAACCGCGATCCAGATGCCTTTGAGAATCCAGACAAACTCGATATTCAGCGTGCACCTAAGCCGCACTTGGCGTTCGGTAAAGGAATTCACTTCTGCATCGGCGCCGCACTTGGGCGGCAAGAAGCACAGATCGTGATTTCGCGAGTTCTAACTCGATTCCCAGACCTCGAGGTAACCAAGGACAACCTCACCTGGCGCTCGAACTTCGTTACACGCCAGCTAACCGAACTCCCCGTAAGACGCTCTACAAGAGCCGCTTCTTAGGCTCGAATATTTGAACTAATCGAGATTGCTCAGGTTGTGCAGTCGCCGGGAATAGAACCGCACCCATTTACCGGCGGGTCGTCATCTATGCAATAACGATTACGAAACCCTTAAATCGAGAAGGTGTTAGGTTCCCCGAATGGATTTTATGGGGGACGGGGCAAGCAGCAAGGCACGGTCAGATGACGATGACACGGTAGGCGCATCTAAAGGATCTCGGCATGGTCGCCGGCGTCGCCGAGTCGCCACCGGTGTCTTCGCCGGCATTGTTGTCGCTTCAGCAGTTGTTGGCGTTGCAGTCCGGGTCAGTAAATCTTCGACGGCAGGCACCCTTGTGACCGGGCCGAGTGGAGCAAGCTGCGATTTTAAGGTCAACGGCGATTGTCAAGGAATGAACTTGAATGGCGTTGTCGTCAGAGGCGTTGATCTGACCGGGATGAAATTCAATCGTTCTTCCCTTAACGGAGCGGACTTCACTGGTTCGACGTTCACCAATACCGACTTAACTGACGCAACGTTTATTGGAGCAATACTTGACGGAGTGAAATCTGGTGGAGTGATCGGCAAGAAGTCACTCAAAACATCGTTCCCAAGTTACCTAAAGAGCCCAAAAGCATATGATTACTCTTACGTTTACAGTTTTAGTACGGAGAGTGAGTGGCTTATCTATGGTCAATACGGTTTTTATTTAGACCTATTTAATCCCGCACCGAATATGGCGCTTGTCGAGAAGCGAAGAGTGTGGCTACCAGCAGAGTGGCAACTCGTCAACGGTTACCTCGTCGGCCCTAAAGCTAATTTATCTGGGGTTCAATTCAGTAACTCCGACCTCAGTTTCCAAAATCTTTCCTACGCTGACCTCAAAGGCGCAAACATATTCGACGCGAACATCGATCTCGCCAATGTGGCCGGAGCCGATTTGAGAGGTGCGGCCTACCCATACAAGGGTTGGGTAGAAGGTAAAACGTATTGCCAGAGCGTTTGTTGGTGGAATCGAGTTTCAAATTTTGCGGGAGCAATAGTTGACGTAGGCAGCCAAATGGCGGTACCTGGATACGGGGAGTGGAACATTGCTTGGCGTTATTCCCAGAACAATCCCTCCGAACCTCCGAAGACGATGTCCGCACTATGCAAGGTAACATCGGACTTCACCCTCGCGAGGTTTACCCGCTGCAACTAACCTACCGCGACTACGAGACCCTTGAATTGATTGGGTTCAGGGTTTTTCCAGAACCAAGAGATACACATGCACAACGCTTTGCCAAAGTAATCGCTGCACAGTGAACTGCTTCTGGCTCAGCGACGTGACCGCTACTCGGCTCTCGGGTTCGCGTCGGGCAGGGCCGGGTCGATGCCGCAGGTTTTACTGACCCAGTCCCAGAGACGTTGGCGGCGGTCGAGCGTCTCGGCACTCTTCGTCCTTGGGATTTTGTGCGTGCTTCGGGGTCGCCTATCTAGCCAGAAGCCTCCGTTCGATCGCAGCGGAAGTTCGTCGGCGGCGAGCCACACCAATGTGTCAGCCCCCTGCTCAGGCGAGCGCAAGAGTGGCCCCATGATCTTCGAGAATGTCGGCAACGATGCGTCGACTCCTGGGGTGGATGCCCAGCCGGGGTGCATTGCCTGGAAGTGGATCCCGAGACTCCCAAATCGCTCGGCCCACATCTCGTTTAGCACGACCTGCGCTCGCTTCGCACGCGCGTACTGCTCAGTACCGCGGTACTCCGCTTCAGACATCTGGAGCCCAGAGACGGTCAAGGCGGATGAGTACATTCCTCCCGACGACATCGTCAGCACCCGAGACTGTGGCGTTGTGGCGAGCCTCTCAAGAAGCAGTCTCGTCAACAAGAAGGGCCCGATCACCTGACTCGCGACCGTGGCCTCGGTACCGTCGGGTGCGGTGCGTCGATCCGGAGTTAGGGCACCGGCATTGTGGATCAGTACATCGAGTCGATCATGCTCCGCGAGCACTCGGTAGGCCAAAGCCTTAACTTGCTCGTAGTCACCCATGTCGGCCGCAACTTGGGTGACATTCGGATTGCCAGACGATTCGATGATCGCTGCAACGGCCTTTTCATTACGATCGGCATCGCGCCCAACAAGCACGAGCGTTGCACCGCACTCGGCGAGTTGCATAGCCGCAGCCTTTCCGAGTCCGGAGGTCGCACCAGTGAGTACGATCACCCGCCCCGAGAGGTCGTACTCTCCGAGCGGCTGCCAAGCATCGAGCCGAGCCCGAACGGCGTAACCGATCCGCGTAAAACTCGTGATTACTGGCGCTTCGATGAGAGCGTCGACAATGTTGCGAACGTTCATCGAGGTTGCTCCGGGAGTCGCTCGCCTTCGAGCACTCGAATCAATCCAGCGGCTGCTCGATCTCCGATGCGCCCAAATGTCAGGCGAAGGATCGGATCGGCGAGACCGAGCGGCCCGTTGAGCTTCAGCTCGGCGTCGTAGGTCACGATCGACCCCGTGC
>WLHA01000102.1 GCA_009702955.1 Actinomycetota bacterium | reverse complement strand
GTGCAGGCTGAGGACGAGATCTCTGCAGCAGGCATGGCCATCGGCGCTGCATATGCCGGGCACCTAGCAGTCACTACCACTAGTGGGCCAGGGGTTGACCTCAAGTCAGAGGCGATGGGGCTTGCTGTAAGCATTGAGTTGCCGCTCTTGCTAATCGACGTTCAAAGAGGTGGGCCATCTACCGGACTACCTACTAAGACCGAGCAGGCCGACTTAATGCTCGCAATGTATGGGCGACACGGTGAAGCGCCGCTGCCAATCGTTGCTGCTTATTCTCCCTCGCACTGCTTCGATGCTGTTCTAGAGGGTGCTCGTATCGCTCTTAAATATCAGACTCCTGTAATGATCCTCACCGATGGTTACTTGGCGAACGGATCCGAGCCTTGGCTCCTCCCCGCTGCTGCTGACCTCCCTGATATCTCTGTGAAATTCCAGACAGAGGTAAACGGAACTGGGCCAGACGGCGAGCCTAAGTACATGCCTTACTTGAGAGACCCAATCACGCTCGCTCGACCTTGGGCCGTTCCAGGGACGCCAGGGTTAATGCATCGCGTCGGTGGTATTGAGAAGCAAGACGTAACCGGAAACATCAATTACGAGCCTCTCAACCACGAGAAGATGATGCACCTGCGCGCAGCAAAGATCGCCGGGATCGCAAACGACATTCCGCCTCTCGCTGTCGATGACCCGTCAGGCGAGGCAGAGTTACTTGTTCTCGGATGGGGGAGCACATGGGGCGCAATTCAAGCGGGTGCTCGTAGGCTCCGTGCAGATGGCGTCAATGTCGCCCATGCGCACTTGATGCACTTGAATCCGTTCCCCGCCAACCTTGGCGAGGTGCTCTCGAAGTACTCCAAGGTATTGATTCCTGAGATGAACCTCGGGCAGCTCTCACGCCTAGTGCGCGCTGAGTATTTAGTTGACGCTAAGAGTCTTACAAAGGTCCAGGGTCTCCCATTCCGGGCGGCTGAGATAGAAGCAAAAATGTTGGAGATGATCAATGGCTGATCCAGTAACCCTTTCACGTAAAGATTTCTCGTCCGACCAAGAGGTTCGTTGGTGCCCAGGATGCGGTGATTACTCCGTACTGACCGCAGTTCAACTACTGCTGCCCGATCTTGGTGTGCTCCCTGAGAATCAGGTATTCGTGAGCGGCATTGGCTGCTCAAGCAGGTTCCCGTACTACATGAATACATACGGCGTGCATAGCATCCACGGACGCGCACCCGCATTTGCTACAGGTATTGCAGCGGCCCGCCCTGACCTAAATGTTTGGGTAGTCACCGGCGATGGTGATGGGTTGTCGATCGGTGGTAACCACCTAATTCATGCCCTCAGGCGCAACATCAACATCACAATTCTGATGTTCAACAACCAGATCTACGGACTTACGAAGGGCCAGTACTCTCCCACCAGTGAGGTCGGGAAAGTAACGAAGTCGACCCCGTTCGGATCGATCGATCATCCATTCAATCCAATCTCAGTTGCTCTAGGTGCCGAGGCATCATTTGTGGCACGAACCCACGACATGGATCGCAAACACATGACAGAGGTGTTCCGTCGCGCTAACGCGCACCAGGGAGCATCGTTTGTAGAGATCTACCAAAACTGCAACGTCTTCAACGACGGCGCCTTCGATGCCGTTGTCGCAAAAGATCAACGTGCGGATATGTTGATTGACCTGCACCACGGCGAGAAAATTATCTTCGGCGCCGATGGGGAGCACGGTGTCATGCTCGACGAGTTTGGAGAGGCGCACGTCGTTTCTGTCGCAGATGTTGGGATCGAGAAGATCTTGGTCCACGATGAGCAGCGACCAGAGCCGTCACTCGCTTTCGCACTATCTCGACTCGCCGCAGGCCCATATGAGCCGACTCCGGTGGGGGTATTTAGAGCGATTCAACGACCTTCGTATGAGACTGAGCTCAGCCGCCAGTTGGCCGCAGCGCAGGAGCGCGGTGGAGCTCCGGACCTTGATGAGTTGCTCGGTTCGGGCAACGTCTGGGAAGTCGTTTAGAACTCAACCTCTGAGACGACCGTTCTGAGACGCAAGTTCTGAGAATGGCTTCGTATAAGGAGTGCTGTCTCTAAGAAGCGCTGTCTAAGAGTCTGAATACCATTCCGGTTCGTGGCTTGGGCCAGAAGAAGGTGGTCTTCTCTGGCATCCGTACGCCTGCTTGACCTGCATCGCGAATTGTCGCGACGCTGACCGGTGCGAGAATTATTGCTGCTGCGGCGCCACCATTTGCCACAATCTCAGCGCAGTCTTCAGCGTCGTTTCGGTATGTAAGGGCGGCCTCGCCAAGTAGTGGTCCAATTAGAGTCTCGAAATGCGCGGATGCCACGTTGTGGAGCGAATCTGGGAGCGATCTACAGGCTTCATCTAGAGCTTTGGTGTCCGGGATGAGAAGGAAAAGTCGGTCTGGTAGTACCAGGCCAATAGCGTCTTCGATCCCGACGGCATCGTGGAGTGCTGCAATTCCCTCCGCTGTGTGTGGTCCTGCGTCTCGAACTTCACAGGTCTGCGCGACTAGTTCGAGAAAATTGCTAGGAACCTCACTTAGCAGTCGATGAATTGCGTGGACAACTAATTGCTTCTCCTCTAATTCGACAACGAAGCAAAGAATTGCATCTGAGCCCGGATCGTTTGATCCCTGCTCTGCGCGATAAGCGAGTGCAGTTTCAAATCGGTGGTGCCCATCGGCGAGTACAAGCGGCCCACCGGCGAGAGTATCTATTACTGCCTTCACTCCGGCAGGGTCGGTGAGTGCCCAGACGGCATGGTGCACGCCGAACTCGTCGGTGCACTCTGCAAGAGGCGCGGCTTTGGTTGCCGCGTCGAGCGAGTCTGTCAACCCGACTGTCGTGCAGAGACCCCAGATTGGATCAAGGTTTGCTCTCGTAGCTCGCAGAATCTCAAGCCGATCGGATTTAGCTTTTGGGAGTGTCCTCTCGTGGGGGAGGACCTCTCCGGTGCCGATGTGCTCCGGGAGACTCAATGCTCCGAGCACCCCTGTAGTGGTGCGCGCTGCACCATGCCTCTCTTTGAAGCTCATTCGGTAGACATAGAAAGCCGGTTCGTCGTCGAGGCCTAATACATCGCTTGAGCTCCATTCTGAGAGGAGCCGAGCAGCAACGGAGTATGGGTTGGAGTCACTGGCATCGCCCTCAGGAAGGATTAGGCGTACCGCGTTGAACTGGTCCCGTTGCGCTAGGGCGCTGTGCTGGCTCGGGTCAATTACGTCATACGGAGGCGCAGTTACTGAATCGAGTACTCCGCCGCTGGTATAACGCAGGCCGCGGAACGGGAGAAATTCTGGCACGGTTATTGATTCCTAGTGAGAGGGATTTGTTGAGGTCTCTCGAATCATCGCACATCACTATCAGGGTGCCCCTCAACGCCCGACCAAAATCTTCAGGGCCTGAACGCCGCTCCCTAGTCGTCAGGTGGCTCTAGGGGTCTCCACTCTCGTTCGGGCCCTGAGTGTGGAGGCAGTTTGGGTGGACCCCAATCGTCTAACCCGGATTGGTCAAAAACTACGGGTGAACTCGGTGGCATGTAGTTCGGTGCCGACGGGGCAGGGTTTGGATGGGGCTTCAAGGGGCGGCGCTTCACTGGGGTTGTTGTGCCTGATCGACCTGCAACTACAGGTAGTGGCTTTAGGTGCGATCGCAGTAAGAGTGCAACAAAAGCTCCGAATAAGAATCCTCCTACATGGGCTGCCCAGGCGACTCCACTATTCGGGTCGATTGCAAACTGCATTAGGAACCAGAGTCCGAGTACTACCGCTGCAGGTATATAGACCACGAGAATCACAAACATCGGCCACCAAGTGAGGATTCGAGCACGGGGGAATAGGACTAAATAGGCCCCCATAACTCCTGCGATTGCGCCGGACGCCCCAACTATGGGAATCGTCGAGCCCGGCTCAACAAGAACTTGTGCGATGGTCGCGACTATCCCTGCCGCAGCGAAGAAAACTAGGAAGCCAACTTTGCCGAAGCGCTCTTCAATATTGTTGCCGAATACCCAGAGGAAGAGCATGTTCCCTAAAAGATGCAGCCAGGAGCCATGCAGGAACATCGAGGTAAGCATCGCTAGCCAGATGTTCTTGGCACTAGCTAACGGCCTCTCCCCATAGGTCTCGCCCCCCACAGTGACTCGAGTGCGGCCACACACACCGCTAACTAATTCCGCTTCGCTCAGCGGAGCATGATCGCGAATCTCGCATGGAATAACAGCGTGCTCGTAGCTAAAGACGAAGTCTTTGGTCGCCTCATGCGGCTGGATTAGTGCGAATACGAAGATATTGATGGCGATCAGGAGAACCGTCAATATCGGGAATTGTCCGCTCGGATTGTCGTCGTGCAAGGGAATGGCCACTGCAAAAGAGAGTAATCCGCCTGCGGGACAAGAACATCGGACGAGCAAGTGCTCGGGTAGGCTCTAGCCAGAACCTCAAATGTCTCAGATCGTGCGGAAATCAGGCCCATACAGGTGATTCTCGTATATGAAGAGACATGGAGGATTAAGACACACAAGTCAATATAGGAGGATCGAAATGGCTCAGAGACCAGATCTCACACGTTTCATCGATGCCGGTGCAGGATTTGTTTCATTGACTCGCGGTCAGGCGCAGGCGAGCGCCCGCGATTTGGTAGCTCAGGGGCTTCTTGCCCAGAATCAGGTTCAATCATTCGTCGACGGGATACTCGAGGAGAGTCGTCGTCGGCGCGATGCTGCGATCTCCACGGTACGCACTGAGGTTGGGCGTCAGGTCAAGTTGCTTGGGCTCATCACGAAGGACGACCTCGCTGCGTCGGAGCGACGCCTGCGTAAAGAGTTGGGCGCCAAATCGTCGACTAAAGGCACCGGAGCAAAGAAGGCGGCAACTAAGAAGGCGCCCGTAAAGAAGACGCCCGAAAAGATGGCGCCCGTAACTAAGACCGCTGCAAAGAAGACGACAGCTAAGAAGACCGCAACTAAGAAGGCTCCTGCGAAGAGGAGTGCATGAGTCCTCTCTGCCCGCGAGCCTTTTGTGCCTGCCAGCCACTCTGGTCAAGCGTTTGTTGTTTAGCCGCATCGAACCCAACCCATTCATAGGATCATCAATGCGACGTCGCCTAGATGCTGAGCTCGTACGGAGGGGACTCTCTCCGAGTCGAGCGCGCGCTGTCGAGTCCATTGAGGCAGGCCAGGTAACTGTCGGAGGAGCACCTGCCAACACTGCTTCAAGGCAAGTAGGGAGCGATGAACCGATTTTTGTGGAGTCGCCTCCGGCCAGATTTGTGTCGCGCGGTGGAGAGAAACTCGACGCTGCGCTCGAGAAGTTCGGGATCAATGTTGAGGGCCGCAGAGCACTAGATGCGGGAGCCTCAACAGGAGGATTCACAGACTGCCTCTTGCAGCGCGGGGCCTCATCTGTCATCGCTGTTGATGTCGGGCGCGCCCAGCTGGCGTGGTCTCTCAGAACGGATGAGCGAGTAACAGTTATGGAGCGTGTCAACGTTCGCAGCCTGGCCCCAGAGACGGTAGGAGGAGAGGTCGATCTCCTTGTTGCGGATCTTTCTTTCATCTCTCTGCGCACAGTCGCACCAGCTCTCTCGGCTTTGACGACC
>WLHA01000101.1 GCA_009702955.1 Actinomycetota bacterium | reverse complement strand
CGGGGGTCTCCACCGCTCGGATCTTACCGGTAGCAACCTAAAAGCCCTCTCTGGGCCCTACGGCTCTAGCGAATACAGCGAGCTTCCTGAATACTCCAGAGCAGAGAACGAGCGGGGTAAGTGCGCGGGAGGAGCGGAGGAGAGCGCTACAGAGCACCAGCAATTTAGAGATAAATGGAACCTTAAGTGCCCCATATTCGTTACCGATAGAGAACTTCAAGAAGCAAGAAATCAAGACCCGCAGTACAGAAATACCGCAATAAGGGCTAGCAATGGGCAGAAATGGCTAGTAATCGCTAGTAATCGCACTGAAAATGACCGAGGGCGGAACTGAGGTCGAATACGAGGCCGGTCAAATGAACCGGCAGCGACGATCGGAGTGGGCATGGTTGTCACACCGTCATTGTTTAATGAAGAGATGAGTTCACAACTTCGTCTCCTCCCAGGCGGCCAGAGAAGCCGTCACTTAGATGCCAAGACCCGGCAGATAGGGCGCAAGGGTGTCGCAGAGGCACGCGCAACCCTCGCACGCATTCAGCAGGCACCGAGCACCAAGCAACGCCTCCCCCACACCGGGTGAGCATTCTTGGTAGATACCGTCGGGCAGCGGTCATGGGTCGAGGCCAATCGCTATTGGAGCGCGCCGCACAGCCATCCGAGAGCCGAGCCGTTAGCCTCAACCCCATGCCACTTCTCGCTGTGATCGACTGTGAAACCACAGGGCTCGCATCGCGAGATCGCATAATTGAGATTGCAGTTGTTGTACTCGACCCCAGTACCCCCGGGCTAGATGTCGTAGACGAATACGACACGCTTATCAACCCTGAGCGCGATGTTGGCCCGGTTCATGTGCATGGCATTACAGCGTCGATGGTCGAGGCAGCACCAACGTTCGCGGAGATCGCCGGAGATTTAGCGGCTCGCCTACATGGCCACGTCCTTGTCGCACATAATCTTCCATTCGACCTACGAATGATCGCTAGCGAGATTGATCGCTTAGATGCAGAGTTCAATCCGGGTGAAGGGATCTGCACCTACAGACTCTCCGGCACCAGCCTCTCAAAGGCGGTTAAGCAGCACAGCATCACTCTCGACGATCACCACCGCGCTATTGCAGATGCTCGCGCCTCGGCAGAGATTCTAAAGAAGCTCTACCGGGATGCCCCTACGGATCTAACAGCAGCGAGTCTCGATGGCGATCTGCACAGGTCTTTCCGCACGCTGCGCAGAGATGCATTCTCAATAGACGGAGCGGCAGTACTCGCACGCGTCTGCGCCGAGGCTGAGGCCCGCGCTGGTTCATTCGATCGCTCTTATCTCGAAACACTCGATTGGATGCTCGATGATTTTCATCTCGATAGCGATGAGCGAGGAGCCCTGCAGGTTCTTGCAACACACGCACAGGCCGGCGCCGGTGAAGTCTCCGACCTACACGACCGCTACTTCGATGCCTTTGTTGCAGCCAGCAAGCGCGACGGAATCATCTCCGAGCTTGAGCACGCAGCACTTGAGCGCCTAGCCACGCTTCTTGAGGTTCCGATGCATCGAGTGCCTCCAGCTGATGAGCTACCTGGGATTTCAGCTATTACTCCCGGAATGCGCGTCTGCTTCACCGGCACCGTCGTTGACGACCGCGGCAACGAATGGGCAAGATCGAGGCTTGAGGCAACCGCTGTTGCGGCCAAGTTGATACCCGTAGAGAGCGTTACGCGCTCCGCCTGCGATCTAGTGGTAGCCGCCGACCCGTCATCCTCCTCTGGCAAAGCACGCAAAGCGCGTGACTATGCAATACCAGTTATTTCGGTTGATGATTTTGTCGCTCTAACAAAGATCATGGCCTAACTCAGTAAGCACTATTACTAAGAGAACGCTCTACCAAGCGCGCGAACCAAATAGGAATGCAGATCAGCGCGCAGGGGTATAGACGCCGAACTCTCCGCGCAGCACATCGCTTACCTCGCCGAGAGTTGCGTAAGCCCTAAGTGCATCCTTCATTGGGTAGAGAAGGTTCTGAGTGCCTCGAGCCGCAATGGCTAACTCGGCGAGAGCAGCATCAACTGCACCCTGATCCCGTCGCGCACGAAGTGCTCGCACGCGATCAGCCTGCTGAGTCTCAAGCAGCGGATCAATTGGGAAGACAACAGGCTCAGCATGCGAGTCCTCCTCGAAGCGATTGACGCCGATAATAAATTTGTCCTTCGCATCAACAGATTTAGTCCACTCAAATGCAGCCTGCTCAATCTCGTCCTGCATGAAGCCGGATTCGATTGCAGCTACTGCCCCACCCATCTCGTCAATACGCTTGATGTACTCCCATGCTCCAGCCTCAACCTCATCGGTTAATGCCTCTACGAAGTAAGAACCAGCGAGCGGGTCAACGGTCTCGGTCACACCGGTCTCATAGGCAATGATCTGCTGAGTTCGCAGTGCCACCTTGGCCGCGGCCTCTGTGGGGAGGCCTAGAGCCTCATCGAAACCATTGGTATGAAGACTCTGGGTTCCGCCGAGAACTGCAGCGAGCGACTGAACAGCGACTCGCACAACATTGTTCTCTGGCTGCTGCGCAGTGAGCATTGATCCCGCGGTCTGCGTGTGGAATCGAAGCATCTTGGATCGCTCGTCCTTTGCCCCGAAACGATCAGTCATGATTCGGTACCACATACGCCGTGCAGCTCGGTACTTGGCAACCTCCTCGAAGAAGTTGTTGTGCCCGTTCCAGAAGAACGAAAGTCGCGGGGCGAACTCATCGACATTTAGGCCTGCATCAATCGCAGCCTGCACATAGGCAATGCCATTTGAGAGCGTGAATGCAATCTCCTGCACTGCGGTAGAGCCGGCTTCACGGATGTGGTAACCCGAGATTGAGATCGTGTTCCAACGGGGGATGTTGTCGTTGCAGTAAGCAAAAATATCGGTGATGATCCGCATCGACGGGCGCGGCGGATATATATAGGTACCGCGCGCTACATACTCTTTAAGGAGATCATTCTGAATTGTCCCACCGATCGCGGTAGCGGGCACTCCCTGGCCCTCGGCGACCAATTGGTAGAGGAGAATCAGAATCGCAGCCGTTGAGTTGATCGTCATTGAGGTGGTGATCTTGTCGAGAGGGAGACCGCGAAGCAGTATCTCCATATCGTCGAGAGAGTCGATCGCTACTCCTACCTTGCCGACCTCGCCCTCAGAGCGCGGGTGGTCTGAGTCGTAGCCCATCTGTGTTGGGAGGTCGAAGGCGCATGAGAGCCCGGTCTGCCCTGCACCAAGGAGAAAATGGAATCGCTTATTGGTCTCGTCTGCAGTCCCAAAACCAGAGTACTGACGCATTGTCCAAGGTCGCGTTCGGTACATCTGCTCATAGACACCGCGCGTGTAAGGGGCGCTACCTGGTAGGCCTAGTCGCTCATCGGGGTCGAACCCCTCGAGGTCATTCTGCGTGTAGACCGATTTGATCTCGATCCCTGAATCAGTGCGGCGGGTCTCATCTTTAGCCATAGTGGGCAAGACTACCGGCGCCGCCGCAGATACCCTAAGTGGGTGAGCCAAATTGACCCCTCTCCGTTTGGGGAGACTCCAATAGAGACCGTTGCGGGCTGGATTCGTAGCGCTAAGTCGATCTGCGTGCTTACTGGTGCAGGTATCTCAACGGAGTCGGGGATCCCAGATTTTCGCGGACCCAACGGACTCTGGACCAAGAACCCAGACGCCGAGAAGGTCTCAGATATTCGCTACTACACCACCGATGCAGAGTTGCGTAAACGTAACTGGCACGCTCGACGCACCAACGGAATCTGGGAGGCCGACCCAAACGCCGGGCATCGCGCACTTGTTGACCTCGAGAAGGCCGCCAACTTAGATCTACTCGTCACGCAGAACATCGATGGCCTTCACCTCCATGCAGGCTCAGACCCGATGCGCGTAATCGAGATACACGGAACAACCCTTGAGGTTAAGTGCCTTGCGTGTGGCTGGCGCGGCCCGATGGGCGAGACGCTCGATCGTGTGGCTGCTGGCGAAGAAGACCCCGCGTGCCTTGAGTGCGGAGGAATGCTCAAGAGCGGCACAGTCTCATTCGGTGAGTCGCTTAACAGTGCCGACCTCGCGCGCTCCATGCGCAGCGCGAAGAATGCAGACCTATTCATTGCCATCGGAACTTCACTCGGAGTCTTTCCAGTAGCGAATCTGCCGCGCACCGCATTGAGCACGGGCGCACGCTTAATAATCATCAATGGCGAGCCCACGCCATACGACGATCTCGCAGATGCTGTATCCCATGCACCGATAGGCGAGGTACTCCCCGCTCTCGTAGCGCTCATCTAACTAGAGCGTTAATGCGGCAGGTAGGGCCCTCTGACCATCGAGCCCAGGTCGCACGCGGCGACCTTCGGCGTAGAACGCGCCATTGCCTCAGGCATCCCTGCCTCTGACCTCGACACCTTCGACCCTTCGGCGCACAGCAGTAACGCTCGTGTCCTCGCGCCACCGCGCCAAATACTGCGAGCGCTAGGAACACGGCTGCGAGAGCGAAGAGGGCGTTGCGGGAGCGGACCATCGCCTCTTGCGAAGGCGTTGAGTGCCGCAGAGTAATCATGACCAGGAACGCGTTGAAGGCCACGAGGCACACCGCGCCGACCACGAAACTAGCGATCCGAACAGCGACGGAACCTGCCGACCCGGTAGTCGAGTACCCCGCAGAGATCGCGATCGAGAGGGCAGCGAGGCCGAGGAATCGCGGATCCTGCAGAACCGCCCGCCCGCAGTTCGGCTCGGGCGCTTTGCCGCCCGGTCGGACCGGCATGCGCTATTCGCCTTCCCCGTCGTTCTCGCTTGAATTCGGCGTCGGCGGACGCCAATCAGGGCCAGCTCCTTGGCGCTGAATCGCGATCCTCGCGTAGATGAAGGCGCCTACCCACCCGAAGGCGGTGCTACCAAGCGCTATCGGGACTGCGCTCGCCACCCCGGATGCTGCTGCGGGCACCAGGACGATCGGCATAGCAAGGACCATGATCGTTGAAACTAAGAGCGCGACGCCAAGTGTCGGGTGCGTCATCAACCAGTCGCGCCGCGCCTCTGCTGACATCACGGCACTCCTAGAATGCTCTGCCCCGGCGGCATTGGTGTGAACGCGTTTGCGGCGCCACCGACCAGGCAGAACCCAATCGCTCCCGCTGGAGCGCCAATTTCCGGATTGAGCGCCAACGCGCCGAGTGCGCCTCCAGCGATCGCGCCTGGGCCGGCCATCTTGGCGCACCCAATCGCAAACTTTCCGACGAACACAACAACGCCGGCAATGGGCTTGACGCGTTTCACCACCTTTTGAGCGGCCGAGCGATAGCCGTTGCAAGTCTCGACGGTCTTATAGCCCCATCGATGCTTGGCCCTATTCCATACAGGAACACGGTCACGCCACTTGACGCCGGTCACGCAGTACGTCCCACCGAGGTCGAGGTTGTTGATGGGATCACCGTTGACATAGTCGTAATCGTTTGCACTGCCACCCGCGATCGGATCCTGGGAGAGGAACCGACCTATGTGTGGGTCATATGCGCGTACACCCATCCGTACGATGTCGAGGCCCGGATGGTCAACGAAGCGTCTCTGGGTACCCAACCAGTCGAGGCGCGACGCGGG
>WLHA01000100.1 GCA_009702955.1 Actinomycetota bacterium | reverse complement strand
TCGATTGCCTACATACTTGAGCATCGCGATCGTGTGCGCCCAGGAGAGGCGCTAGAGATAGGCGTAATCACAGAGGCGATCTATGTTGGTGAGACCGATCAGGATCTCCCTCGCTGGGTCCTAAAAGGCTCGCCAGATTCGATAGCGGAGTCTCTAAATGAGTACGGCGAGATGGGCGTATCGCATCTTCAGATTCGTTTCATGGCGCGCGATTGCGCTGAGCTTTGTGATCAGATGGAGAAGTTTGGTGCCGAGGTCGGCCCAAACCTAACTAGGTGAAGTAGGACAACATGACGCTCTTTACGATTCGACAAGATTTCCGTGCGCCTTCATTTGGACCTACATCTCAGGCCGAGATTTACTCCGAGGCAATGGCTCAGTATCGCTGGGCTGACGAGATTGGTTTTGATTTTGCAGTGATCTCTGAGCATCACGGCCTGGATGATGGCTGGATCCCTTCGCCAATTGTCGCTGCCGCAGCAGTTGCGGGTGCAACGAAGCGCATCCCGATCATGCTCTCTGCGGTAATTGTTCCTCTCCATGACCCGATTCGACTAGCCGAGCAGTTGAGTGTGCTTGATCACTTGAGTGAAGGTCGTGTCTGGACTGTCGCCGGGGCGGGTTACAGGGCAGTCGAGTTCGAGATGGCAGGCGTTGATATGAAGCGCAGAGGTGCGCTCTTGGAGTCGCACCTGCGCACGATGATTCAAGCTTGGACGGGTGAGCCTTTCGAGTATGAGGGTCGAACGGTTCGCGTTACGCCCAAACCCTTTAGCGATCCGCACCCTCGAGTTCTTGTTGGTGGAGGAGTGGAGGTAGCGGCGAGGCGTGCGGCGAGGCTTCACCTCCCAATGATGCCAATGAATACAGAGCCAAAACTCCAAGAGTGGTACCACGACGAAGCAAAGAAGGTTGGATACACGGGTGGCTTCGTGATGGTGCCTCAGGGGCCTACCTTCATTCACGTAACTAATGATCCTGAGAAGGCATGGGCTGAGATCGGCGAGTACCTGCTCTACGAGACTCAGACATACGCTTCATTTCAAACTCCAGGCCAGTGGTCAACGCCCAAAGTTGATGCGAGCAACGTCGAGGACTTAAAGAAAAGTGTTCAGATTGTTGTCGGTACTCCAGAGCAGGTTATTGAGGCAGCGCGATCGATTCCACAATTTGGGGCTATGACCTTCAACCCCCTTGCAGGCGGATTGCCGCCGAAGCTGGCGTGGGAGAGTCTCGAGCTTTTTGCAGCAGAGGTATTGCCGAAGCTACGCGTTGATGGGTAGAGCAAGTCAGCTTCGAGCCGACACACTTCTAATACCGTCGTTTAGCTAATGAACGAAGCGTCGCTGCCCCCTGAACTCGCAGTACCTGCGGCATCTCGGCTCAGCCCTGATCGCCCTAATTACGCGCTCATCTGTGCCGCACACTCTGCAGCGCTCGAGCATGGCGAGAGCGGCTATATGGACCCGGTCTCAGGTCTGTTTGTGATGACAGCGCAGTACCTCTGGTCTCAAGGTTCTTGCTGTGAGAAAGGCTGCAGGCACTGCCCGCATATTGAGAGGTAGCAATTCGCGCCGATGCGGCCTCTGGGGATGTGCTGCGTGCAGTTAGATCGAGATCAACAACGCCGCTAGAGCAATAGCCATGCTCCCGATGGTCACTGCGGTGAGCAGGTGCATCTCGGCGGTGTGTCGACCGGTTGCGGTGCTTCGAGAGAGCCGATGTGCCCCACGAAGCCCAAAAGCCCAGGTGAGGGTCCCTAAGAGCACAACAATTAACGATGCAATCTCCAAAGCCCCAGGGGCGGTAAGTGCTCGTCTGCCTATTCCGCCGATAATCACAATCATCGCAAGACCGGTGCGGCTCCATGCGAGGTCTGTTCGCTCCCCAGCTAAGCCGCCCTCGGGGTCGTGTGCCTTAGGCGACACGGTCAGGCTCCGTGCTGGAACGCCGCAAGAACAGCAGCGATTAGAGCAACTACTACGATTCCTATAGTTAGAATGCGAGGTAGCGACGAGCGCGGTAGCGGAAGTTCATGTCGCATTGCATTTTCATTTGCATTCCATTCGCGCAGCGATGCAAAGGACATGAATGCACCGAGGAGAATCATGGGGATTGCAAGTACACGCCGACCGAAGTCGATCTGAAATTTCGGAAGGACACCGACAACGATTACCCCTGTAGCGATAAGAGCAAGCGCTGTTCGATTCCATGCGAGAAATGTTCGCTCGTTGGCATAAGTAAAACGGACATCGGGCTCTATCTCGCCGCTCGAACTATCAACATGCGACTCGCTCGGGCTCGCTGGGGACTTCTCTTGCTCTGCTCCACTGTTCATTGAGATTGAAACTACTCGCCAGGCTGATTGCACTTGTGGCTTTGGGCGACCGACGGCGGTATTGCCCTCAATACTCGGCTGTCCCGCTGTGCTCTCCGTGCTCGCCGATGGACGGTCTCAACCAAGTGTCTCAACCAAGAGGCTCGATTCTTAATGGAGTGGGAGGGAGCAAGAACCACCGAATTTAGTTTTATTAGAATCAGGAAATACTTTGGGCGCCTGTGATAATTTTTATAGAGCAAATACCGCTTCAATAGGTGGGTGAGGGAGAGTTTCATCTCCTCAGAGATCATTATTATCGAATATTTAGGGAGCAGAGCGTTGAGCACAAGAATTGAGTCAAGTGTTGAAGAGACGCCTGCAGGAAGAGCTAAGTCTCGGCGGGTGAGGAGATGGATTGGAGTTGTAGCGGCGGTAGTTCTTCTCGCCGGTGTTACAACGGTGGTCGCAGTCTCGAAAGGTGGTGACTCTCAACGCTCGGGCGCGCTTAGCTCTGGTGATTTCAAGGCCAAGACCCTTGCAGTCGGTGGTGGCCATTCGTGTGCGCTCACGTCCTATTCCGTCAAGTGCTGGGGGCAGAATACCAACGGGCAACTGGGTAATAACACGTATGTCCCTTCTAAGGTGCCGGTCTTGGTGGGTGGGCGTTACAAAGAAGCCTCCATCTCAGCCGGCAAGCATCACACGTGTGAGATCAATACTGATCGATTCGTTAAATGCTGGGGCTATAACTTATATGGTCAACTCGGTAATGGGGGCGATGACGATTCGAGTGTGCCGGTCTCCGCTAGCGGGATCAGTAACGTTTTTGACGTCTCTGTAGGCGGCTATCACACGTGTGCTCTCCTCGCTGACCAAACCATTAAATGCTGGGGAAACAGCAGCTCCGGTCAACTCGGTAACGGAACTATTACCACCTTGTCAGGGCCCGTCTTGGTGACTGGTATAAATACTGCGACCGCCGTTTCCTCCGGAACGCAGCATTCTTGTGCGCTGCTATCTGGTGGAACTGTCAAATGCTGGGGACTCAACAGCAGCGGGCAGCTCGGTTATGGCTCGTATGCCAATTCGAGCGTACCGGTCTTCGTGACTGGTATCACCACCGCTACAGCCATCTCAGCCGGCAGCAGTCATTCTTGTGCGCTTCTCGCTGATCAGACCATCAAATGCTGGGGAAACAATGGGTACGGAAAGCTCGGAAATGACACCACTTCCAATTCAAATATTCCTCTCTTAGTCACTGGTATCAATAACGCGATCTCCATCTCAGCCGGCAAAGAGCATTCGTGTGCGCTCCTGTTTGGTGGGGCCATCAAATGCTGGGGAGACAACTCTTATGGTGAACTCGGCGACGGTACGTTTACGAGTTCTGCTAGCCCCGTATCAGTGACTGCTATTCCCATCGCTAAGGAAATTATGGTCGGCCAGAATCGTTCGTGTGCTCTCGATAATCTGGGGCACATCAAATGTTGGGGAGATAATGGCTACGGTGGACTCGGTAATGGGACCGTTATTAATTCGAGTCTCCCAGTATTGGTAACTGGCTACTAAAAATTCATCGCGTACATGATCCTGGATACGAACCACGATTTTAGGCATCACAAATGCAACCCCGTGATCAGCCTCAAACTGTTGCTTCTAGGAGTCTCTGCGTAGTCAATAAATCTTTGCAATAATCTAGAAATAACCTATAAATCGGGTTCATCGTCACACCCCCCTGTTAATCTCAAACATATGTTCGATGAACTTAACGCAGCCTTTTCTCACCTAGTCGATTGCGTTTCTCGCGTTGAGGTTGAGACCTTTGATGGCAAAGGCGCCGCTCGGCTGGTTGGTATCGCAGACGGGATCCGACGCTGTGGAGACTCGCTGCGCACTGTCGCAGTTGGGCAGGTAGATCGCACCAATGGTTGGAAAGGTGAGGGCGCAAGGAGCATCTCCGAGTGGCTAGCAACCGAGACAGATTGTGCCCAATATGAAGCTCAGTCTGTGGTGATCCTCGCTAATCAACTCCAGCATTTGCCGACCACTCAGGCAGCCTTACTCTCTGGGGTGCTCTCCAACGCTCAGGCTGTGGAGGTGGCACGAGGCGCCATTGTGGCCCCTAATACGGAGACGCAGCTCTTAAACCTCGCGAAACATGTAACAGTGCGCGATCTACGCAATGCTTCTGGTCGTGTAGTTGCTGCAGCTACTGATGAGGCTGCTCGACACAAGCAGATACATAACAGCCGCTTTTTAAAGTCGTGGAGAGACCCCGATGGTGCATTCATCATCAAAGGGCGCATGACGGTTGCTAATGGTGCGATTGTGATGGCAGCACTCAAACCACTCCAAGACGAGATCTTTAAGGCGGCACGTAAGAGCGGGGAGTATGCGAAACCTGAGGCTTATGCTGCGGATGCTTTAATGGCACTCTGCGCTGCGAAGACGGGTAGTACTCAGGGCTCGAGTGAGGCAAAATCAACCAGCGCTAACGCTGTGATCAATATTCGAATCGACATTGATGCTCTCAAGCGTGGGCATACCGAAGAGGGCGAGATCTGTGAGATCGCTGGAGTTGGGCCAATACCAGTCGCTACCGCTACTGAGTATCTAGGCGAGGCATTCTTAAAGCTGCTCATTCTTGATGGAGTAGACATCAAGACGGTTGAGCATATGGGGCGACACATCCCGGCACCATTACGCACCGCACTTGACGACCGCGACCGTGTATGCCAAGTACCAACATGCGACGTGTCAATTGGCCTCGAGATCGATCACATCGTGCCCTTCGCCGAGGGAGGGGCTGCATCCCTCGAGAACCTCGTGAAGCTATGCAGACGACATCACCTACAAAAAACACATGATGGATATCAGCTTGAGAGAATTGAAGTTGAGACAGCCGAGCGAGAAGGGGCGAGTGAGGCCCGGTGGGCTTGGCGAGCTCCACCAGATCTCAGGAACACAGGCTGATCGGCGAAAGAACGAGTGAGCGCTACTTGCAGTCGCTACTGATTAAAGGCTTTGACTTGAGCCTGGCCGACTCCGTGATCGAGAGCGACTAAATGATTCGCTCCTCAATCTCGGTCGGCTCGCCTATCTCGGCCATGAGATTGAGGAACGGCACTGCGTCGAAGGCTTCGGGGCCTAGAACTCCTGCACCGGACCAGACCCCCGTAGCGATGAGCTCCATTGCGACTACGGGGTTAATTGCTGTCTGCCAAACAACTGCCTGTGCTCCATGCAGACGCATTGTCTCCTCATTGTCTGAGACGTGATACAGGTAGGTTGCTCGTGGGTTCCCATCCTTGCCTATCCCGGTCACGTAGGTACC
>WLHA01000010.1 GCA_009702955.1 Actinomycetota bacterium | reverse complement strand
CATTACCGCAGCATCGACGTCTCCTCCCTAAAGGAACTCGCACGACGCTGGAACCCGGCCGTCTATAAGAAACGTCCAGGCAAAGCAGAGCAGCACCGCGCCCTTGGAGACATTCTCGAGTCAATCTCGGAACTACGTTTTTACCGAGACAATTTCCTTCAACTGCCAGCCGCTCCAACCGAATAGCAGCTCTTCAAGGCTCACTTAGGGCTCAATTAAGACTGGCTATTTAACCCAAGTTCGTCGACTGCGCTTATTAGGCGCTCTACGGATTCGGTGCGCGCTGAGTGCCCCATGAGGCCGACGCGCCAAGCCTTTCCTGCGAAAGCACCAAGCCCTCCGCCTACCTCAATTCCCCAGCCATCAAGGAGCGCTCGACGCAGTGTGGCTTCATCGCTTCCCTCAGGTAGCCAAGCTGTGGTTAGTTGCGGGAGTCGGTAGCCATCACGCGCAATGAGTTTGAATCCTCTCTCAACCAGCGAACTCTGCAACTGTGCCCCAACCAACTTGTGGCGAGCCCACGAAGCCTCTAGCCCTTCATCGAGCAACACCCCAAGCCCGGCATGGAGCGCCGCAATCATCGAGGTAGGGGCAGTGTGATGATATTTACGCGCTGCGCCTACGTAGTCGCCGATTAACCCAAGGTCTAGATACCAAGACTGCGCCGGTGTGGAGCGAGTCTTTATGCGCTCAACTGCGCGCGGCGAGAGAGTGATCGGCGAGAGGCCAGGTGGCACCCCAAGGCACTTCTGTGTCCCCGAGTAGCACGCATCCACTCCCCACGCGTCAACCTCCACCGGCACCCCACCGAGGCCTGTGACCGTATCGACAATGAGCAAAGTATCCGTCTCTTGAAGATCCCTTAGTGGAGCGATTTCGCTCTCGACTCCGGTGGAGGTCTCCGCATGGACCACAGCCACAACGCGAGCTCGCGGATTAGCGCGCTGCGCATCGAGAAATCGCTGCGGATCGATTGGATCTCCCCATGGGGCCTCCACTCGCAGAACCTCAGCTCCGCATCGTCGCGCCACCTCACACATCCGCTCGCCAAATACTCCGTTGACACCAATAATCGCAGTGTCTCCGGGTTCAAGCAGATTGACAAAGCATGCCTCCATGCCAGCAGACCCTGTTCCACTAATCGGGAGGGTCAGAGCGTTCGAGGTCTTGAACACGCTGCGCAGGCGCTCGCTCGTCTCATCGAGCAGCGAGAGGAACTCCGGGTCAAGGTGACCAAGAACCGGCTGCGAGAGCGCCTCAAGCACCTCTGGGTAGGCGTTGGAGGGGCCAGGGCCAAGTAACAGTCGCTCAATCATCTAAGGATCGTATCTAGGGCTAGTTAGCTGCGAGCATCCGTACGACCCCATCAAGGATGTCGGACTCAGAAACGAGTACCTCGCCATACCCTAGGGACCTAAGCACGGAGACGAGGACTATGCATCCACCGACAATCACTGATGCTCTCTCAGGCTCTAAACCGGGGTTGAATCTCCGCTGCTCTAGCGACTCAGTCGCGAGCGTTCGGAAAACATCCTCTGCAGCTGCGCGGGTGATACGAAAGCCGTGGATCCGAGAGCGGTCATACTCAACCAATCCTTGCTCAATTGACGCCACTGCTGACACTGTGCCCGCAAGCCCGATGAGAGTCGCGCAGTCACGCACACCTGGAACCTCTCGCACGACATCAGCCATGTGATCGCGCAGTACCTGCACAGCATTTGAGAGTTCGTCTGGGAGTGGCGGATCTGAGTGAAGGAATGTCTCCGTAACGCGAACACAGCCGACATCAATAGAGATGAGCCCCTCGGGTTTATCAGTGCCGACCACGAACTCCGTTGAGCCGCCTCCGATATCAACAACAAGAAAAGGCCCCGGAGCATCGAGGCCCGCTGTTGCACCAAGGAAGGAGAGCGCTGCCTCCTCCTCGCCCGAGATGATCTCCGGCGCAAAACCAAGAGCATCCTCTACCGCTTTAACAAACTCATCGCCATTCTCTGCATCACGTGCTGCACTCGTCGCAGTCGCGCGCACACGCTCAACCCCCATGCTCTTCATTACGTCGCGATACTCGCGAAGCACTACACAGACACGCTCGATCGCAGCGGGGTTCAATCGCCGGGTCGAGGCGACTCCTTCGCCGAGGCGCGTGATAGTCATCAAGCGCTCCAGAGTCTTTACATCTGCTTCAGCGCCAGATCCCACAACATCTGCGACAAGCAGGCGCGTTGAGTTTGTCCCCATATCAATCGCTGCACAGCGCATTACTTTGACTCCTCAAATTGATTCGAGAGTCTCTGCTCAACCCATTCACCTACAGGGTCGACTCCCCCTGCAAGAAAATTCGCATAATGAGCATGCAAGCACTTAACGCCGATGCGAGTACCCCCAACGCCGCCAGATGGACGGGGCCCCTCGTAACTCTCCGGCAGAGAAGCGTCTCTCTTGGCTGCATATGCATTGTGGGCGTCAAGCAACGCTCCTGCATCTACTGCAGCCTCGGCGGAGCGAACCCCACCCTCTGCCTCAAGCGTTCCGATACGCCGATTGAGCTCGGGATCTACGAGCCAGTAAAGAGTCGGCATCGGTGTTGAGTCATACATAAGTGCGGCGTTCATGAGAACCACTGGCTCGCCATTCTCTCCACGCACCACTACCTCAAACTCAGCGCGCGGCTCGCGCCCTAACAAAAGTGTCACGGCCTCAAGGTCTGCTGGATTAGTAGGCACGCTTTGAAGTGTAAAGCGCATCGCTTCGCTATGGGGAAGTGGATCCCGTTGCCCCGTTGCCGCCCGCAGCACCGGTTGGCCCGGGGACTACCGCCCATGCCTGCTCCCCTGGCTTAACCATCCCAAAGCGAGCGCGGGCGATGCGCTCGATCTCGGCGGGGGACTCTAGTAACTGCTTTTGATCTCGAAGAATCTTGGCCTGGGTCCGAAGGAGTATCAATTGCTTCTCAGCGACGCTGATTCGATTCTGCTGATGGATATACGAACGCACAGGGAAGAGATAAGCAAGGACAGCGAAAAGTGCAATTGCCCCTACAGAAATAGCAGCAATTCTTCCCCACCTAGGGATTTGATTAGTGCCAGTGGAGCCTTTTCCCGGAGCACGCGTCTTGGGTGCCTTCTTCTTTGGTGTCGCCATTAGTGAGCCCCGCCAACGCGACTCCCGCCAGAACCCCTCGCGACTGCACTCAGGCCTGGATACATCGCCGCCTCTTCGAGTACCTCTTCTATCCGAAGCAGTTGGTTGTACTTAGCGACGCGATCACTACGCGCAGGCGCCCCTGTTTTGATCTGTCCACAGTTTGTTGCGACGGCTAAATCGGCGATTGTTGTGTCTTCAGTCTCGCCGCTTCGATGAGACATGACTGACGTGTATGAGGAGCGCGTTGCGAGTTCGATCGCATCCAGCGTCTCCGTAAGAGTTCCGATTTGGTTTACCTTGATAAGAATGGAGTTCGCTACCCCAAGTTCAATGCCGCGACTGAGCCGCTCGACATTGGTTACAAATAGATCATCTCCGACTAATTGCACGCGATCGCCAACGGCCTCAGTAAGAGCGCTCCATCCGTCCCAGTCGTCTTCATCCATACCGTCTTCAATCGAGATGATCGGATAACGAGAAGTTAGGTCTGCGAGGTAACTCGCGAACTCAGCCGAGGAGAAGGATTTTCCCTCACCTGCAAGCACATACTGACCGTCTTTGTAGAACTCGCTCGAGGCTGCGTCGAGGGCAATCGCAATCTCCGCTCCAGGGTTATACCCAGCTCGCTCAATAGCCTCTACCAGAAGCACAACTGCTTCTTCGTTCGATGCAAGGCTTGGGGCAAAACCGCCCTCATCGCCGAGCGCTGTTGCTAACCCGCGTTCTTTGAGTAATGCCTTGAGCGCGTGGTAGGTCTCCGTGCCCCATCGCAACGCTTCGCTAAATGATGCCGCACCTACCGGCATGATCATGAACTCCTGAATATCAACGTTTGTATCGGCGTGGGCTCCACCGTTTAGAACGTTCATCATTGGAACCGGGAGCGTGCGGGCATTCGTGCCACCGACATACCGAAACAGAGGCAAGTCGCTCTCCTCCGCTGATGCCTTTGCAACAGCGAGGGATACACCAAGAATCGCATTAGCCCCTAGGCGAGATTTGTTATCAGTTGCGTCTAGGTCAATGAGCGTGTAATCGACCACTCTCTGCTCCGAAGACTCAAGACCAATAATCGCGTCGGCGATCTCCTGCTTGACGTTCTCTACAGCGCGAAGCACGCCTTTCCCGGTATAACGCTCGCCACCATCACGAAGCTCAGAGGCCTCATGCGCTCCAGTACTCGCTCCGCTCGGAACAGCAGCGCGCCCGCGCGCTCCGCTAATGAGTTCAATCTCAACCTCAACCGTTGGGTTTCCGCGCGAGTCCAGAATCTCACGAGCGTTTACCTCTGCAATTGCACTCATAGTGTCTCTCTCTACCCCGAAAAAAAGGGGTTTTCAATCCTTGAAATCTTGTGGGAAATCTTGTGGTTAGTGTTGAAAGAGTAGCCCCGTGAGGCTTTCACTTTGCTCCATCTGCCCTCCAAAAAGGCTCAATAACGCCAAACCCTCTATCCGAGGAGCGAGGGCGGATTCGAGCCAATTCCCTTCAAAGCACCCCAATCTCACCTGTTCGGGGTTCTCAGCATCCGATAAACAGCGTTTCAGGGATGCCCTACGCGGGGGGAGCACCGTGGCGTGGCTGACGTGCTGGTCCATTCTCAACGCGACTGAGGCGGCGCCAGAGGAGTTCGGGGGTAAGGCGGCGACTTCTCACTGCCTGACGCGTTTTCGGGCCAGGGAATGCGAATAGTTCTCCGCGCTCGAGCGCCGCCTCAGCGGAGTCAAGAACCTCCCTCGCCTCAATGCCCGGGAGCCCTTCAAGCGCCCTCGGGTCGGCTGCATTGATCCCAGCGAGCATCGGTGTATCGACCGGCGGCGGGCAGACGACAACCGTGCGCAGCCCAGTTCCAACAAGTTCATGCGATAGCACCTCTCCGAATGCAACTACCGCAAACTTTGAGGCTCCATATGCCCCCATACGGTATGACGGAACCCATCCGGCCAAAGATGCGATCAAGACAATGTCTCCGCGACTTCTCTCAATCATTCCATCAAGGACTGCCTTCACCATCCGCACAGTGCCGCCGTAGTTCACATCCATTACACGGGAGATGTCATCGACTGCTTGGTCTTGAAGCAGACCTGGGAGACAAATGCCTGCGGCACTAACGAGTCGGTCAATTCCACCGTGCTCGCTTGTGATGCGCGCTACAACATCATTGACTGCACCTTGATCGGTTACATCCGCAGCATATGCATGCACATTTGGCGAGTGCTCTAGAGCCGGAGCCAAGCCTTCAAGCGAGAGATCCACGGCAGCAACCAGTGCGCCCTGAGCTGCCAGACGCTTGGCAGCCAACAACCCAATACCACTTGAAGCCCCTGTAACTAGAGCGACGCGACCTCGGAATGTCACTAGTTTGCTCCCACAATTGACTCGGATGGGTCAGGGTTACTTGCTGGTTTCAAATCCACAATCTCAGCGTCTCCGAATGTCATACGTACCCTGCGCATCGAACCGCTCATAAGCGCTCTGCGAGGGAATCCGAGAACTCGCAGTTCATCTGCGAATGCATTGTTGCCTAGTTCGATCTTGACGCCTCCCGGCCGCCCGCGTGATCCTTCACCGTCAAGACGCCACTCGGTTCGACGCAGCACTCCATCGCCGCATGAATACGCAGCTAGAGATGTGTCTGGCAAGCGGGTTGGCACACCGTGAGCAATCGAGATTCTCAATGCCAGTTCGCCATCGATCTTGAGTGTCCCCGTGTCTCTATGCACACCTTCGTCGATCTCAATATCGGTAACAAACTTCGGGAACCCCCAGATGTCTCTCCCAGCGGCGCAAGTAAACGGCTGGTTTACCGGCAACTGATGGATAAACGCACCAGTCTCGCCACTCTTCTTTTTCTCAGCTGCGTTCCCAGGTGCGCTCACTATTACGGCGACGACTACTTCGTGATACGGACCCAAATCTCCATCCACGTACCTCACGAATCCAAGACTCACTAGAGCGCGCTTGCCCATCATTGGTGACGGCTCAAGACCGCTATACGAAATTAGGTCGCGCGCGCTCTCGAGGGGCACCGCAAATGTGGAGAACCAAGATCGCGCATCGCGAATCTCAACGGGGGTAGAGACCTGACTTCCAAGGACTTCGTATGTAGCCATCTAGGGATTGGAGCACGCATGGGCACTCTCGCGCCACCTGTGCTTAACCAGCCCGACCCCAGAGCTCACGTGCGACCCCAGGCTCGGCTTCGCGCAGGTCAACTCCCTCGGATGCGGCGAGCGCCTCGGTAGCCAGAAAATGAGCTCGAAAACGCTGCGCCCATGCCCGCAGAGCTGCCTCGGCATCGGCGCCATCGGCACGCGATAAGGCGACCGCTGCCGCTAATAGATCTCCGATGAGTGGATCATCGGCCCCGCTTACTCCTTGACGAACGGCATCAACGCTCGCATCTAACTCAGCGAGCGCTCCAGCGCGCCCCACGGGGAGCATCCCTACTGTCTCTGCCTTGCGAAAGAGTTTTAGTGCGTAGAGGACACTGGGGAGCGATGAACTAATCCCCTCAATTATTGAGGATGTGCCCTTCTCCTCCTGCTTAATCATCTCCCAGTTCGCAAGGACCTCGTCTGATGTATTCGCCTCAACATCTCCAAAAACATGAGGATGGCGCCTAATCAATTTGTCCTGTATTCCTCGCGAGACATCTGCCATCGTGAAGGCCCCTGCCTCCTCGGCGAGAATTGAGTGGAACACAACTTGGTAGAGAACATCACCAAGTTCGTCGGCGAGTAGTGCATACGCATCGAGATCAGCCTCGCCTGCTGGAGCCTCTGTAGAGAGTCCCTCGATCGTCTCGACTGTCTCGTAGGCCTCTTCTAATAGGTAACGAGAGAGGGAACGATGAGTCTGCTCTGCATCCCACGGGCAACCACCGGGAGCACGCAGTTGCTCAGCTATCGAGAAGAGCTTTGCAAACTCCCCTGCTACCAATGCTTCACCTGTATCTACATAGATTGAAGTTAGGTGATCTGGTTCTACTCGGCGGTCAAGGTCCTCGAGAGCAAGCGAGAAAACAGCTTCGCTCGGGAGGCCTAGGCGCTGCAGGACAAGCACCTCAGACTCCGGAGGGAGTACCTCAAGCAATGCGAGCTTTACATCTGAGAGTACAAACTTAGAGTCGCACTGCGCTATCAGTAAGGCTCCGCTCAACCCTGCAGCAGATACGACAAAGTTTCTTCCGTCCACTACTCGCGCACCGTTAGCCATTGGATCTACACCAATGCGAGCCCAAGCAATATCGACGAACGAGAGCCCTGGCACGATCTCAAGTTCAATCTCTCCTGCACTAGCAAGCACGCGCAGCATCCCTACAGCGCGCTCTGCTACCCCGGGATTCCCAGGCACTGCATACACGACACTCCCAGAAACTCCTGCTGCCTCAACAACTCTCCGCACTATCTCCGCGTAGGCAGCATCAAGATCGGCAGCAGCTTCATAGACCTCATCAAGCGAGAGCATCTCTATGCCTTGTTCTCGCAGTTCTTGGACTGCAGGGTGGCGCTCAGTGCGCACGAGGACAGGGGCACGCCTCAGAGCTGCTACTGCCCGCGGCATCACTAGGTCGGCGCCTCCCGGGCCTAACCCGACGACAACGACTTTTGGAGTCACGGAGTCGAGTTACCAGTAACGCCTGTGATGCCTTGTGACCCAGAGGTTCTCGACGGAAGTTCTCGCACTTTGGGTGCCGGCTTAGAGGTAACTGCATAACCATTCTTGCCGTTAGCCCAGACTCCGTTTGAGGAGTCAATCTTGACTACGGCTTTCGCTAGTTTCTTCTGGAACCATGTATTAAAGGTTGATTGCGCGATTTGAGAGTAAGCCTGCTGGACTTGATCAGTAAGCAGCGCGTAGCTCGCTGGGAGAACTCGGATCACATGCCACCCATACTGCGACTGCACTGGAGCCGAAGTAGCTCCGGGGGCCAACGCATCTGCTGCATTTTGAAACTCTGTAACAAAACTCCCTGCGGCTAGGCAACCCAGGCTTCCTCCGGCTGCGGCCGATCCGGTATCTGTAGATTGCGCCTTCGCTATAGCAGCGAAGTCGCCACCTCCATTGAGGGAGTTCCCAATAGCTACAGCCTCAGGCTCCGTAGCGACAAGAATATGTAGGACAACTTTTTGACTCGGGCAGATGCGATCGGCGTTGCGAGTGTAGAAAGCCTCTACGGTTGCATCGCTCGGTGACCGCTCCCCAACAATGTCGGCCTGAAGACCGCGGGTGAGAGCAGTTGCCTTAACAATTTTCGAGCGGAAACTCTTTGGGAACGCACTCCACCCGGCGGTGCTCTGTGCAAACTCTGCCTCGACGATGCTTAAGTCCTTATCGGTCAGCTTTATCTTCTTGTCTTTCGCTGCCTGACTAAGAACTAATTGGTATACAACGTTCGTCAACCAGTCGTTCGAGATCTGTTTGCTAACCGTACCGGCGCTAGTCGTAGTTCCTGCTGCCTTTGTGACGGTGTCGTAAAATACCTTGTTCTCTCTCTGGGCCTTAAGGTCGGATTTGAAGGCCGCCTGCGAATAGACCTCTCCGTTTACCTTCGCTGCGTATCCGTCTAGCGCACCACACGCGCTTGCGGTCACCGCAAAAAGAGAGATGAGCAGGAGCGATATGAGGCGGAGCGATCGTTTCGTCATGAAGTGGAGATGCTACCGGCGCCCGAGGGGTCAAGTGGGTTCGGGATAGAGCGTTGCTCCAAGAAAGCTCTAAAAATCTAACTCTTCGCGGCAGCATCCTCTGGAGGGATTAACTCCAATAGGAGTGCTGTTAACGCAGCGACAACACGGTTCGGAGCCGCATCTAAGGGAATCACAACCTCCGAGTCCTTCGCTATGGACTTAGGGGCAAGGCGGGTGAGGCGCACCTTGCGACTCTCGGGGAGCGAGAGCCCCACGAGCCTTGCCGTTGTACGCATAATGCTCACGTTGCTAATTCTCAGCCTGACGCACTCGGCGCGCAGTCGCGCTGCATCTAGGAGCGCATCTGCTGCAGCAGGTGGAGGCCCATACCTATCGAGCCACTCGGCCTCAATGTCATCTACATCTTGAGGGCTCTCTACGCCTGCGAGGCGGCGGTATGCCTCCATACGCACATCGTCACGCTCGACATAATCGCGGGGCAGATGTGCATCCGCTGGAAGGTCTAGAACCACCTCAAACGGCTGTTCAATGCGCTCGCCCTTGAGTTCGCTAACTGCCTCGGTGACAAGCTCGCAGTAGAGATCAAATCCGACCGCGGCAATATGCCCACTCTGCGCTCCACCGAGCATATTTCCAGCGCCGCGAATCTCTAGATCGCGCATTGCGAGCTTGAACCCCGAACCGAGATCCGTAAACTCGCCGATCGCCTTCAACCTCTCGTATGCCTCCTCTGATAGCACTTTGTCTCGAGGGTGCAGAAGGTATGCATATGCGCGATGACCGCGTCGCCCAACTCTCCCGCGCAATTGATATAGCTGCGCGAGACCTAAGAGGTCTGCCCTGTCGACAACCAGGGTATTGGCCATAGGAAGATCGAGGCCGCTCTCGACGATCGTTGTGCAGACCAAGACATCTGACTTCCGATCCGCAAAATCAATGACCGTTCTCTCGAGTAAACCCTCATCCATCTGACCATGGGCAATTACAACGCGCGCCTCTGGCACTAGCTCGCGAATTTGCTCTGCTACGTGGTCAATATCGTTCACGCGGTTATGGACATAGAAGACCTGCCCCTCTCGCAGGAGCTCGCGTCGAATCGCCTCTGAGACAGCCCGCTCGTCGTACTCGCCTACATAGGTGAGGATCGGTTGACGTTCCTCTGGTGGCGTCTGCACCAAAGAGAGATCTCGTATTCCAGTGAGGCTCATCTCTAACGTGCGCGGAATCGGGGTGGCCGAGAGAGTCAGTACATCAACATGAGCACGTAGGTGTTTGATCTTCTCTTTGTGCTCGACGCCGAATCGCTGCTCCTCATCGATAATAAGAAGCCCAAGGTCCTTGAATGCAAGATCCTCGGAGAGAAGGCGGTGGGTACCAATTACGATATCGACCTGCCCTGTAGTCACTCCCTCAATAACGACGTTCTGCTCTTTTGTTGTCAGGAACCTAGAGAGCACCTCGACACGCACTGGGAATCCGGAGAAGCGTTCACGGAAGGTCTCCCCATGTTGATTAGCGAGCAGCGTTGTGGGGACTAATACCCCGACCTGCTTACCTTCCTGCACGGCTTTAAAAGCTGCGCGTATAGCAATCTCGGTCTTGCCGTAACCAACATCACCGCAGACAAGTCGATCCATTGGAGTTGAGCGCTCCATGTCTTCTTTAACCTCGATAATGGCCTGCATTTGGTCCGGAGTCTCTTCGTATGGGAAGGCATCCTCCATCTCGCGCTGCCAAGGCGTATCAGGCCCAAAGGCATGCCCTGGTGTAGCTAGGCGGGTTCGGTAGAGCGTCACGAGTTCGGCAGCGATTGCGGCTACCGCGTTACGAACTTTGCTTCGCGTCTTCTGCCACTCGGCGCCGCCCATGCGAGAAAGGCTTGGGCTATCGCCGCCCGTGTATCTACGAACTGTTGAGATCTGATCAGTCGGGACATATAAGCGATCGCTACCTCGATAAGCAAGCATGAGGTAGTCGCGCTCCACTCCACCGATAGAACGCTTCCCCATGCCCTCGAAGCGCCCAACTCCGTGCACCTGGTGAACTACATAGTCGCCGACCTTTAGATCGTCGTAGTAATCAGCGGCGCGGCGCGCGCCTCGCGCTTTACGATGGACGCGCCTTCTCCCAGATAGATCCGCCTCTGCAATGAGCGCTATTCCCGACGCTACAGAGACAACACCTCGCTCGATCGGTGCAACAACGACGCTCACCGCTCCAGCCGTAACGAGAGGTACCTCTAAGTAAGGAGCGTCGATGCTCTCGTTGGTGAGCACCTCAGATAGGCGTCGCGCGCTTGCAGGGCCCTCTGCGGCAACAACAACGCGAACACCTGAGTTGCGAAGCTGGCGCACACGATCTGCCAGCGCCTCAGAATCACCGACCACCGGATCAAAAGCAGAGGCAGCAAAATGCAGAGTCTCGGGGCGGTCTGGGCTCCCGAGAATATTTGTGACCATCGCCTTGCTGTTGCTCAGAAGGCGGTCGAAATTAAGGGTAAGGCGAGCGAGCGCATCGGGCTCTGCACCCCAGGTTCCTGCAAGCACTCCAGCTAGGGCATCCTCATCGGCTAACAGGTCGCCTGCTCGATCACGGAGTCTCCGAGGCTCAAGTAGTAACACCTGCGAACGAGCCGGAAGCAGATCGGTGAGCAGATGATCATCTCCGGAGAGCCATGGTAGCCATGACTCCATCCCGTCGAAGGTCTGACCCTCAGAGAGTCGCTCCCATTGCTCGCGGCCCCAAGGTGCTTCGGAAATTAGAAGTCGTGCGCGCTCTCTAACCTCGGGGGTAGGTAGTAACTCTCGCGCGGGAAATATCGTGACCGTCTCTAGATCGCGCGTTGAGCGCTGATCTGTAACCGAGAATCCAGAGAGTCGCTCAACCTCATCACCCCAGAGATCAATTCGAACCGGATGATCAGCGGTTGATGGATAAACGTCAACGATTGAACCGCGTACTGCGACCTCACCACGCGCCTCAACCTGATACTCGCGTCGATAACCTGCTTCTACAAGGCTCTGAACAAGCGCATCGCGATCTATCTGTTCGCCAGCGCTCAGAATTATGGGCTCTACATCCTCAACATGAGGGCCAAGCCTCTGCACGAGAGCGCGCACGGGAGCAACGATTACAGAGAGCGTTTCATCGTCAGTGCGTAGGCGCCACATAACGCGAAGCCTTCGCCCCATCGTCTCAAGATTCGGCGAGACCCTCTCGAAGGGCAGCGTCTCCCATGCTGGGAACAACTCAACCGCCTCAGCCCCAAGCAACGGAATTAGATCACCCGCTATGCGCTCGGCCTCAGCGGCTGTCGGTGCTGCAACGAGGAGAGGGCGCCTACCTGTCAGCCGATTTAATGCAGCGATGAACAACGGGCGGGCCGCATCTGGGACTGAGACCAACTCAGCGGCAGCAGCAGCAGCCATAACTGCTGGGTCTTCAAAGAGGAGCGCTGGTAGCGCGTGTAGAGGAGGTGTAGGCACGAGTGGTCTTAGTTAAATCGGTTCATCGCGGCCTCGACACCTTCCGAGACGATTGCCTCAACAGCATCGGCAGCGAGTTCAAGGGTCACGTCAATCT
Organism: Actinomycetota bacterium; assembly: GCA_009702955.1. GTDB lineage: Bacteria > Actinomycetota > Acidimicrobiia > IMCC26256 > IMCC26256 > IMCC26256. The sequence goes on along the minus strand of WLHA01000010.1, from coordinate 1,541 downwards.
CTTTGCGATCGCGTTTGGAGAAGCGATCCAAGACGTGGTCTGCACCCTGAGCGCTACTAGTTGGCTTACCAACTCCGATTCGCACTCGAAGAAAGGCATCAGAGTGCAGATGAGACTTAATGGAGCGCAGGCCGTTGTGCCCCGCTAGTCCGCCACCCTCTTTGATGCGCAGCGCGGCCACCGGAAGATCTAGCTCGTCATGAAGGATAATTATTTGCTCAGTCGTCACGCCGTAGCGGTGGGCGAGCAGGCGAACCGCATCTCCGGAGTCGTTCATGTACGTCTGTGGGATCGCCATCGCTACTCTCAACTCGCCAACACGGACTTCGTCGACGAATGCGCGCTCTTTACCCTTACGCAACTTCGCAGAGTGACGCTTGGCGAGAATCTCAATAACGTCTGTGCCTACGTTGTGTCGCGTGCGCGCATATTCATCGCCTGGGTTTCCTAGACCAACTACCAAGTAGTCGGCTGGGGTACCCCTCCGCGCCGCATCAGGAGAGCGCCGCGGCATTGACTAGGCCTCGGCGGACTCTGCGCCCTCGGCACCCTCGGCGCCCTCGCCACCATCACCATCAGTCAAACCACGAGGAACTGCAACCTGAACAACAAGAGCGTCACCAGGAAGCGCAATCACAACACCATCGCTAACTGGAATGTCCGCTACGTGAATCTGGTCGCCAAGCTCAAGGCCGGAGATGTCGATCTCAATTGAGGAAGGAATCTTGTCGGGCTTTGCGGCGACGGTAACTGTAAAGAGCTGCTGCTCGAGTTTTCCGCCCTGCTTGGTTCCCGGCGCTTCGCCGACCAAGTGCAGAGGCACCTCAGCAGATACCGCGGTATCACGACGAACGCGAATGAAGTCGACATGCTGAAGGATGCCTCGCGTTGCGTGTCGCTGAATCTGACGAGCAAGCGCAAGAACCTCTTCGCCCTCAACGCTCAGGGAGATGAGGCTGTTGACTCCGGTGTCCGAGTGGAGAATGCGATCAAGTTCGCGGGCCGAGACGGAGATGGTCACGGTATCCGCACCGAGTCCGTAAATGACTGCCGGCACATCGCCTGCATTACGCATGCGCCCAGCCGGGCCGGAGCCGCGTGAGGTTCGGTTTGTTGCTAGAAGAGTTGCGTCAGTCATGGCGCTATGCGTCCTTAAAGTGTTTGTGGGGTCCCTATTGTGGCCCGCCGAGGAGGCGTACGGCCAAACGGAGAGGATTTAGCCCGTAAATTCGGGCTCCGCAAGGCTACCCGAACCAGGGCTAAGCGTGTTAAACGTTGTCTCCGCGGAAGAGTTCGCTCACCGAGGTGTCCTCAAATACAGCATCAAGGGCATCGGCGATGATCGTGGCGATCGAGAGAACCGTCAATCGGTCGAAGCGCTTCTCCTCGGGGATCGGGATTGTATTGGTCACAACAACCTCCTCAACCGGGGCTGCCTTGAGCCTCTCAATCGCTGGCCCAGAGAGGAGACCATGGGTAGCAAGCACGCGCACAGATGCAGCGCCACGCTCTTTTAGGAGTCCAGCCGCAGCAGCAACGGT
>WLHA01000001.1 GCA_009702955.1 Actinomycetota bacterium | reverse complement strand
ACTCACGGAAGTCCTTCATCTAGGGGAGAGGCGTAAGACTCAGGTAATCAAGAGCGGCCTTGCGATTGCTGGCGTGAGGGGCACCCTTGCTCCACGCCTCGCCGGTACAGAACTTGTAGGGCACTTGGTCGCCAAGACAGGGACACTTAATGGAGTGTCAGCTCTCGCTGGCCATCTCGATGTACGAAGGCCTCTTCTCTTCGCACTGATCCTTAACGGTTCGTTCTCCGAGCAGCAGGCATATGCGAAGCGTGAGGCGATAGCGAAAATTATTTCACGCTTCCCAGACGCCCCAATTTCACTCGATGGGCTCCCGTTGCCCGGGAATCCATGACCCCGTTTGCTCAGAGCACCCTCCACAGGACAGACTCGCACCGTGGCCCCACGTAGCAAACCTCTCCCGCAGCAAGGTCTTGAGTTAAAAGAGCTTGTAGTCGGATACTTTAAGCAGGAGACAACCGATGAGCTCAAAGGGCTTGCTGGCTACGTCGCATTTGGATTGGCAGCTTGGCTACTAATCGGCATCGGCGTGGTCTGCGCTGCGGTTGGATTGCTCAGGCTTCTCCAAGAAGAAACAGGGTCGGCGTTTGAAGGAGTTTGGTCTTGGGCGCCGTATCTGATCGTTGTGTTGATCCTGGGGATTAGCGGTTACATCACGTGGAAGGCGACTACGCGTCGCCGGGAAGGAAGCTCTCGATGACTACCGACGACAAACGAATCTCCCCAGAAGATATTCGCAATAAACTCAACGAGATCACCGGGAGCGTCGGTGACGAGCTTGAGTCCACCAAAGGCACCGCTATCACTGTTGGAGCAATTGCCTTAGGCGTGCTTGTAGTTGCTGTCTTCCTAATTGGTCGCCGCAGAGGAAAGCGTCTCGCCACGATTGTCGAGATCCGACGCGTATGAAGCCTGTTCGAGGCGCGGTCGTATCGCTAATTTCCTATTCAGCGAGGCGCCAGACAGCTAGACGTACCTTAGGTATCTCCTATGTTGTGCTTCGTTTTCTAGCCCGACGCCTAAAGACTAGAAATAGAACAGTCTTGAAGTTCAAGGTTGAACCCGGAGCACGTTACGAAATTGTTGGTATCCGGCGCGGAGATTAGGACCGGGTTGCCTGCCCGTCCCAGCACCGAAAACCTAGGGAAATCCGGTTACTCTTCCCGCATGATCAATGCCCTAGAAATCTCTCCGAACGCTCTCAGCAAATGAAGGTGATTCTCCGTAATCCGCGTCGCGAGATTGAGATTCAAGGGCCTATGGTCGCTGACTCCCTGCTTCGCCGTCTCGAGATCAACCCTGAGACTGTCCTGATCATCTGCAACGGCACTCTCGTACCACGCGATACGCGTTTCTCTGACGACGACGAAATTGAACTCCGCCCCGTGATCTCTGGTGGGGCACTGTGAAATGTCGTAGGTGTAAGGCGCCAGCAGTAATTGATATTCGGCGCCATAACGCAGCATTCTGTCGAGATTGTTTTCTACACCACTGCAAAGAGCAGGTTAAGAAGGCTATCGACGAGTTCAAGATGTTTGGGCCTGATGACAATATTCTCGTAGCGGTCTCCGGCGGCAAGGATTCGCTGGCGTTGTGGCACATCCTCTCTGAGCTTGGGTACAGAGCCGATGGGCTTTATATAGGTCTAGGGATCGGGGATTACTCAGATGAATCCGGAGTAAGGACTCGAGCTTTTGCTCAGGCGCATGGATACACGCTCGTCGAGGTTTCTCTACCTAGCGACTATGGGTATGACATTCCAACAGCGGCGAGCCGAACAAACCGAGCACCTTGCAGCTCATGTGGCCTATCTAAGCGCCACCTTTTCAACAAGGCTGCGCTTGACGGAGGATATGACGTTCTCGCTACCGGACATAACCTCGATGACGAGGCTGCCGTTTTGCTGGGGAATGTTCTTCACTGGGAGCCTGGTTACTTGGGGCGTCAGTATCCGGTCCTCCCCGCAGCAGACGGCTTCGCCAAAAAAGTAAAGCCTTTAGTAAAGATGGGTGAACGCGAGATGGCCGCATACTGCGTTCTTCTTGATATCGATTACCAAGTTGAGGAATGCCCAATGGCGGAAGGGAATCGGCATCTGGGCTACAAAGAAGTTCTAAATAGTCTTGAGCAGCGCTCCCCAGGGGCGAAGGCAGCTTTTCTAAGTTCCTTTTTCTCCCGTGGGCACGATCATTTCAAGGACGCTGCGCATGTTGAGAAGGGTGAGCTCAATTCATGCGACGAATGTGGCTCCCCAACAACTGGTACTCGCTGCGCATTCTGCGCACTTCGCAATCGCGTGATATCTGAGACACCAGTCTCAATTGGTCGGAAGGACTAATAATGGCTCGACCATTAGCTATTGGCGACACAATCCTCCTCGAGGACAATAAGCGCCGTCGGCACATGCTCACCTTGAGCGCTGAGGGAGAGTTCCATACTCATACTGGTGTTCTCCCTCACTCACTGCTCATAGGGAAGCCTGAGGGCACTGTTGCGCGCACCACACGCGGCTCCAAACTGACGGCTTTCAGGCCCACTCTCTCTGAGTACATCTTGAAGATGCCACGTGGCGCTCAGGTCATTTATCCAAAGGATCTAGGGCCGATTCTCATGCTTGCGGATATCTTTCCAGGAGCGCGTGTCCTTGAGTCGGGTGTCGGATCTGGTGCGCTAACAATGACCCTCCTGCGCGCAGTAGGTGCGTCCGGGAGCGTGCTTGGTTACGAGATTCGAGAAGACTTCGCCGCTACAGCGCGAAAGAATGTTGAGGGGTTCCTCGGTACGGACATTCCTTTGGAGATCGAAGTGCGTGATATTTATGAAGGCATACCGGCTGAAGGAATCGATCGGATTGTTCTAGATCTTCCAGAGCCTTGGCGTGTAGTGGAGCACGCCGAGCAGTGCTTGAGCCCTGGTGGAATATTGCTCTCCTACCTACCGACTATCGGCCAAGTAGGGCTGCTGAGAGAGCGGCTTGAAGACTCTGCCTTTGGGATGTTGGAGTCCCTAGAGGTTCTTCACCGAACGTGGCATGTTGAAGGGCAGTCGATTCGACCCGACCACCGGATGGTTGCACACACTGGATTTCTGACACATGCGCGCCTGTTAGCGCCGATTGAGTGAACGCACTGGACTTAGCGCTTATTTGCGCAGCCATACTGGCTGCGATGGCTGGGTCTCGACTTGGGTTCTTTCGTCACTTCGCAGTTTGGTTGGGAGTTTTTCTCGGCGGGGTATTAGCAACTGCTCTGATGCCATCGGTTGCAGATAGGTTCGCAAATGGCAGCGATACCACGGCCTTCGCTGCACCCTTCGCAACCGTTTTCATCTGTTCCTTCTTAGGCGCATTTCTCTTAAGCGCGTTAACTAGAGCGCTGCGAAGCTCAAATAATGCCGCTAGGACACGTTTTATACCTTTCGACCGGACTCTTGGTGCTCTTGCGGGCGTCGCAACTATCGCTTTCATCACCTGGTCTTTAACGCCGGTTGTAACGGCCACGCGTTATTGGCCAGTAGAAATCTCAAATGGCTCGGCGATTCTTAAAGCACTCGAGCAGCACGGACCGCACATTCCCCACGCAATCTCTGAGGCCGCCGAGACCTTCCGCTTAGCCAAGGAGAATGAGCTAGGAACTCCAAATGCCGAGCAAGGCACAGCGCAGAGCGTCAACCCGCCGAAGGCACCAAGCCTAAGTCAATCAATTGTTGACGATGTCTCAGCAGCAACGTTGCGAGTGGAGGGCCGTGCATGCACGTTGATTCAAGACGGTACGGGGGTGGTGATCGCCAAGAATCTTGTGGTGACAAATGCTCACGTAATTGCAGGGGAGAGCGGCACAACCTCTGTTAGCAATGGGGAGTTCCGGCGCAGGGCCGAGGTAGTGGCGTTTGACCCTAGGCGCGACATAGCAGTGCTACGTATAAAGAGTTTGAATATCAAGCCATTGAGCATCTCAACACCTATAACAAAATCAACGGTGGCCATTTTCGGGTATCCAGGCGGGCGTGAACTTAGGGTCGAGGGTGGTCGCATAGTCGATCAGATTAAGGCAACTGGTGCTGACCTATACGGGAAAGGTAACTGGTCTAGGAAGGTATTGATTCTGGCAGCCGACCTCGTACCTGGAGATTCCGGTGGACCAGTGGTATCGCGATCGGGTCAATTTGTAGGGTTGTCATTCGCTATTGATCCGCGACTCCCACATACGAGTTATGCACTTGACCCAAGTGAAATTCGTGAAGTGCTTAAGACGGTCGGTCCCGGTACCGTAAGCACTGGAAAATGCCTTAAGAACTAGTGGTGGTCGCTATACGACCCCGAACCATCCTCCTACGGTCACACCAACTACGACTACAGCAAGCGTCGAGACGACCCCAACACAAAGCAGAGAGATCGCCTTATTCATCGGCGAACTAATTGCGTCGCCTACAACGGATCGACGATTAGATAATACGTAGAGAAAACCAAGAATGATCGGCGTAATTAATCCGTTCAATATTTGCATTCCAATCAGCAGCGCAAAGAGGTTCACCGGGATCAGAGCGACCATCGCGCCGATCACTACCTGCGCTGCAAATAGGCCAAGAAATAGTGGTGCCTCTGAGAAGCGCCTAGAGACTGAGCGCTCGGCGCCTACCGCTTCAGCGAGTCCATATGCAGTCGATAGTGGAACAACGGCTGCTGCTAATGCCGACGCACCTAGGAGCCCGATACCAAACAGCACCTCGGCCCCTGCCCCTGCAACTGGCTCAAGAGCCTTTGCGGCTTGAGCCGCTGAATTCAGCGGCCCGGTTCCACCGATAGTGGCGGCGGTCGCAATCAAAATACAGATGAAGATGAGGCCAGCAATGATTGCCCCGCCCACAGCATCGGTGCGTACACGAGGATAATCATCTGGACCTGCGCCACTATCCGCAACAGCTGCTGCTTGATAGAGCTGCATATATGGCGTGATTGTTGTACCAACTAGTGCAATAGCCATTAGTAAGAAAGCTTTGCTCCCAACAAAATGTGGAATGACTGCATTTGAGACAACCTCACTCCAATTCGGGTGCGAGAGAATCATCGCGAACGGATATGCGAGGAATGCGAGCGCAAATGTTAGGAAGATTCGCTCAGCCCAACGATATGAACCGAATACAACAACACCAATCAAGATAAGCGCTGATATCGGCACTGATATGTAACGGCTGACACCGAACAGTTCAAGAGCTGCGCCGATTCCTGCGAACTCAGAGACCACGAGACCGAGGTTCGCGACCAAGATACAGAAAACGGCGAATGCACCAATGCGGAGACTGAATTGCTCTCGAACTAGAGCCATGATGCCACCTCCTCCGAAGGTGCCAACACGAGCGGCCATCTCTTGAACAACGATGAGCATTAGCGTGATTACTACAGCCAGAAATAGTGGCTTATAGGCAAACTGCGCACCAGCAGACGAGTAGGTGGCGATTCCTCCCGAGTCATTGCCAGCATTGGCGGCAATGAGCCCAGGGCCAAGAATTGCAAAGATTGCGGCTGGGCGGCCCCAGCGGCCAAGACGTCGCGGCTTATTAGCGGTTGCGTTCTTCATCAGCCGACCAAGAACCTTGGAAAGCGCAGTTTGCCTCGCTCGGGTACAAGTGCATCGACGAGATCGTCTGCAAGGATTCGTCCGATCGGACGGTTCTCGGCGTCGACAACAACAACGGAGGATCCTCGAGACTCAATAAACTGCTCTACAACGAGCGCCACCGATGTCTCAGGCGAGACGGTAACCGGTTCTGGTCCTCCATCTAGCGAACCAACGGAGTCCTCTTTCGCTGCGACTAGAAGTTCAAACAATCCGATGTCATGAATAAGGCGACCATCTGCGTCGACGATGATCACGGCATCGACATCTGCCTGGTGCTCCGCCTCAGACCGAAGAACGCGACGGACCTCTCCAACGGTCATATCTGGGCGCACGAGTATCAGGTTGGTAGTCATTACGCCACCGGCAGACTCTTCGTCATAGCCGAGCAATTGTGCAAGTAGAGCTGCGTTCGCTCGCGGCATTACAGCGATTAGTGCGTCAACTTCCTCATCCTCAAATTCGCGAAGTGCATCGACCGCCTCGTCGGGCTCCATCTCAATCAAGAGCGCTGCAGCGTCCTCCGGTGTCATCTCGCGCAGCAGTTCGCGGAGTTCGCCCGGCTCCATCTCCTCGAGAGCATCGGCAGCAGCCTCAGGATCGAGGGCTCGTAGGAGCTCTTGCCTTTCGTCACGACCGAGCTCCTCGAGTAAGTCTGCGAGTTCCGCAGGGCGCAGTCTCTTCAACGCTTGGTTGGGAGAGGCAAGGCGCATGGGGCCGTCACCCGTACCAAATGGCTGTACCGCAGCCCAGTCAATTACTCGATCGGGGGTGGGGCGGGTTCGACGATTGGCAGGGCCGAGTCGCCGAAGGAGCGTCGCGAATCCAACGTCCACACCAACAAGTCTTATCTCTTCGCCGACCAAGGCCAAATAGAGGTCTGATGCGCGTACAACTCGCACTCCATCTATATCCACAAGTTGGTGATCGACTACATCCGAACTGAGTGATACTTCATCGTCGCGTCGGTTGAAGTCTCGTAGATCTAAACGTGCCGACTTAAGGCGCGCTCCATCCTGTGATATTGACTGCACCTGCTCAATGGGGACGTATGCACGCCTACGCCCAACTCGTACTACCAAACCTGTAACAGGCGGATATCCCTCTCCAGACCAGCGAACGACGACATCGGAGATGCGCCCAACCTCAATATCTCCGAGGGTCGTTACGGCGCGTCCAACTAAACCTGCGACAGAGATAAGCGCCTCTGCGACAGTGCGGTTAGCAAGAATGCGTTTTGTTCTTCGTTCCTGACGGCGCTTAATAGCGCCATTAGCTCGAAACGATGGGCGTAGGGCCATGCGGGGCTCCCAGTTCGGCGGCCAGAATCGGCGGCTACGGGTGGCTGATTAGATACCGCACCTGAATTTGACGCCTCTAAAGAGAGGGCCTACTTGAGGAGGCACGGGGATAGGTACTCGGGGGTTCACCAGATTTCACGAGCCTCACCTCCAGTACGCCAATAGATAGAACCAAATAGATAGAGCCAATAACTGAACAAAAATTTAAGCCGATACGCCAGCAAAAGTGGGTTGCTGGCCTCCGCATGCTACCAGCCCCGAAATATGCGCATTCTCATCAGGTGATGTTCAAGCCACATCTACAGGCTGAGATTGAGGCCTTTCAGGCAGTAGTGCTGTCTAATGCAGCGCTAAAACGCTTCCAAATTAACGAATAGATACCAGAGATGGCTGGAGAAATGGTTGGAGGGGGCCTCAAGAAGGCCCCCTCCAACTGAGAGTTTAAATAACTCGTACTCGAGATTTACTCGATGAAGATGCACTCACCAGGGCACTCGTCAGCGGACTCAATTACCGCCTCAAGCATTGCATCTGGAACGTTGGCAAGCCCTTCGGCGCCTCCAGGCTCATTGAAAATCTTGTCGCCCTCCTTGACGTAGGCCAGCCCATCGTCAAGAAGTGCAAAGACTGCAGGTGCAATCTCTTCGCAGAGGCCATCTCCGGTGCATAGGTCTTGGTCAATCCACACCTTCATATTTGCTCCTTGGATCATTCTCCGGGCTAGCACCCGGTTCGACATAGTTTTTCGGACTTGTTTTCGGACTTACGTACCCGATAATCGTAGACGCAGAATAGACGCGCATACGGCATTGTGGCTCCGTATCATGGCTAGGGTGACATACGTGACACCCCCGGGAGGCCGGAGGGTCCCTCACAACGAGTAACTGACCATCTAGATCTGGAGGGAAACGTGGCTACCGAGCACGAACGGCGCCTCTCCGAATACGCGTCGCAGGTCGAGGAACTACAGGCAGAGATTAAGCACCTCGAGGAGGAGGCCGCTGTCTTGACTCGCAGGCTCCTTGAGGCCCCGGCACGGGTAAGGACGCTAGAGGAGCGCATGCTCGAGACCAAGGGGCAGCTAACGCAGGCGGTCTCTCACAATGAACGTCTCTCTGCGACATTGCGTGAAGCGCGCGAGCACATCGCAGCGCTGCGTGAAGAGGTTGAGAAGCTAACCATGCCGCCCTCTGCTTATGGCACGTATCTAGGCAAGAACGAAGATGGAACGGTGGATATTTTTAGCGCTGGTCGCAAGATGCGCGTGGCCCTTCATCCAGAACTCGAGTCCGTAGATCTACGTCGAGGGCAAGAGATTGTGTTGAACGAATCGTTGAGCGTTGTCTTGGCTCGCGGACCTGAGACTCAGGGAGAGGTCGTTATCTTCAAGGAGCTACTCGCTGATGGACGCAGGGCGCTGATTGTCGGGAGAGCCGACGAAGAACGCGTCTGCGAACTTGCCGAGGAGCTAATCGGTATCAAGATTCGAGCTGGCGAACACATCCTCATGGAGGGGAGATCCGGGCTTCTCGTAGAGCGAATTCCACGCCCAGAGGTGGAGGAGTTGGTACTAGAAGAGGTTCCAGATGTCACCTATGACGATGTCGGCGGCCTTGATTCGCAGATAGAGATGATCAAAGACGCTGTGGAGCTTCCATATCTCTACGCCGATCTCTTTGCAGAGCACGAGTTGCAGGCCCCTAAAGGCATTCTCCTTTATGGCCCTCCGGGCTGCGGCAAGACGCTAATTGCAAAGGCAGTTGCCAATTCGCTCGCAAAGCGAGTAGCCGAGAAGACAGGCAACGAATCCACTCGGTCGTATTTTCTCAACGTCAAGGGACCGGAGCTGCTCAATAAATATGTCGGTGAGACAGAGCGCCAGATTCGGCTGATTTTCGAGAGAGCTCGCGAGAAGTCAGAGGAAGGAGTACCTGTGATCGTGTTCTTCGATGAGATGGACTCCCTCTTCCGAACTCGAGGTACTGGGATTTCATCAGACATCGAGTCCACAATCGTTCCGCAACTCCTCGCCGAAATCGACGGTGTCGAGAGCCTACGGAACGTAATCGTGATCGGAGCCTCAAACAGAGAGGACCTCATTGACCCTGCAATTCTGCGGCCTGGGCGCCTCGACGTCAAAATTAAGATCGAACGCCCGAACGAGCAGTCAGCGAAACAGATATTTCTGCAGTACCTGACTCCTGCCCTTCCGTTATCTGCAGAAGAGTTGAAGCGGGCGAAGAACGACCGGAAACTATGTATCGACACGATGATAAATCGTGCAGTCGAGACTATGTACTCAGTAGATGATGAGAACCGTTTTCTTGAAGTTACTTACCAAAATGGAGACAAGGAACTTCTTTATTTTAAGGACTTCTCCTCCGGCGCCATGATTGAGAACATCGTCCGTCGTGCGAAGAAGCTATCAATCAAGAGACAAATTGATGGCGGAGAACCTGGTATCGGCACTCAGGATCTTGTTGATTCGATTCGCCAAGAATTCCGTGAGCATGAAGACCTGCCGAATACAACTAACCCAGATGATTGGGCGAAGATCTCCGGCAAAAAAGGCGAGCGAATTGTCTATGTGCGGACCCTCCTAACCAAGGGCACAGATGCCGAGGGCGGTCGACAGATCGACCGAGTAGCGACTGGTCAATACCTCTGATCAGCCTGAACCCATCACTGCTTCGGGGGGTGGAGAGATTTGGCCGTTCCTAAAGTCTGTGGCATTGAGACGGAGTACGGAGTTAGCCGGCGCGGAGGGGGCGAAGACAACCCTGTAGTTGCCTCATCTCTGCTCATCAACTCCTACGTTGACGACAAGAAAGTTGGATGGGATTTCGAGGACGAAACTCCAGCGCGCGATGCGCGCGGTTTTACTCGAGATGCATCTAACCCCCCTGATGTCGAGACGCATCTCGTCAATGCTGTGCTCACGAACGGAGCCAGGTATTACGTAGACCATGCCCATCCTGAATACTCAACCCCCGAGTGCACCGACGCGATGAGCGTCTTGCGTGCAGATAAAGCGGGGGAGCGAATTATCGCTGCGTCGATGGAGTTGGCGGGAGTCACCCTCGGTTCGGAGGGTGAAATAGTGGCCTATAAGAACAACTCTGATGGCAAAGGCAATTCTTATGGATGCCATGAGAACTACCTAATGGATCGGAATTGCGCGTTCGGCGACATCGTTAAAACGCTATTGCCGTGGTTTGTTACGAGGCAGATTTTCACTGGCGCTGGAAAGGTTGGTGCAGAGCATGACCGTGACTCTGTCGATTTCCAGATAAGTGCTCGCTCTGATTTCTTCGAGGAAGAGGTAGGGCTCGAGACAACTATTCGGCGGCCGATTGTAAACACGCGCGATGAGCCTCATGCAATGTCTAGCCAGTATCGCCGCCTCCATGTGATCGTTGGGGACGCCAACCTCTGCGAGCTATCCACATTCTTAAAGGTCGGGACCACTGCAATAGTCCTAGCGATGATCGAGGACAACGCTCTCGAGAATGATCTCTCTATTTACGAGCCGGTACGAGCTCTGCGGAGTGTCTCTAGAGATCTGACCTGCACTTCTCCACTTGAACTTCGTAGCGGCGGTAGCGCAACGCCAATTGAAATCCAATGGCAGTTCTTGGCAAGCGCTAAAAAATATGCAGAGCGCACTGGGCTCGAGCACTGCGGTGGAGCAGATGTCGGAGCAGAGGTCTTGAGGAGATGGGAGGAGGTCCTAACGGATCTAGAGGGCGACCCTCTGAGCCTTGATGGGAGATTGGATTGGGTCACCAAATTCTGCCTTCTAGAGCAGTTCAAAGACAGAGACGGACTCAGTTGGAGCGACCCAAAGCTGGCCCTAATCGACCTTCAGTACCACGATGTTCGCCCCAAGAGGTCCCTCTACGAACGCCTTGTTCAAGCCGGCAAAGTAGAGAGGCTCCTATCAGAGGAGGAGGTCGAGAGAGCAATCTCTAGGCCCCCTGACGATACGCGTGCATACTTCCGGGGCGAGTGCCTGCGCAGATGGCCAAAGTCGATTATTGCTGCGAACTGGGACAGCATCGTCTTCGATGTGGGCTCTGGATCCCTTCAACGAGTCCCAATGATGGATCCGCTAAAGGGAACAAGAAATCATGTCGAGGCGTTACTCAACACATGCGATACTCCGTTGGACCTAATTGAGAGGCTGGGAAGTCCTCTTGCTTAATCGTTACCTAAGACCGAAGGGAGTAACTAATGCCAGAGCGTGAACAGATTCACAAGACTCCTCAGAAGCGACGGGAGCAGGAGTCGACGGAGACAAGCGTCCCGACGGCTCAGGGAGAGAAGATCAAAGGGGAGCTAGACGAACTCCTAGATGAGATTGACTCTGTGCTGGAGACAAATGCAGAGGAATTTGTTAAGTCTTATATCCAAAAGGGTGGGGAGTAGCACAGGCTTCACTGCCTGACGGAGCGTAGGCTGTGGGAATGAACGAAACTCCGCTGCTCCCTATTTTCTCCGATGGGGCTGATCCAGGCCCATCATTCCTGAACCTGCTCCGCCGGGTCTCGCCCGACTCGCTACAGATGCCTCCAGCAGTCGCTGGGCATGCTCTGCCGTTCGAACTAGCGCATGGCACCACCGTTTTAGCGATTCGATGCGAAGGCGGAGTTGTCATGGCAGGTGACAGAAGGGCCACTTCAGGGAACTCGATCGCTAATCGCCGGATCGAGAAGCTATTTGCAGCCGACGAATACTCAGGTGTTGCGATCGCCGGAACCGCAGGCCTTGCGATCGAGATGGTCCGACTCTTCCAAGTGCAACTCGAGCACTACGAGAAAATCGAGGGAGCCTCGCTATCGCTAGAGGGGAAAGCTAACCAACTATCGCAGATGGTTCGTGCGAACCTACCGGCAGCCATGCAAGGGCTAGTCGTAGTTCCTCTATTCGCCGGGTTCGACCATCGTCGAGACCGAGGACGCGTTTTTTCGTACGATGCAGTTGGTGGCAAGTACGAAGAAGCTGATTTCTCGGCTAATGGATCCGGGGCCGTACATGCTCGAAACTGGATCAAATCTGCTTGGAGAGAGGGGATGAGCGCAGACGATGCGATATCGATCTCGATTCGCTCCCTATTTGCAGCAGCCGACGAGGACACGGCAACGGGTGGGCCAGATCTCGTACGTGGAATTTATCCTCTGGTAGCAGTCATTAACCAGGATGGTTTCAAGTTCCTCGAGGAAGCCGACGTAGCGGCTAGATCGCAACTTCTATTAGACGGCCCAGAGCGCGGAGGTGCAGCATGAGCATGCCCTTCTACGTCTCGCCTGAACAGGTAATGAAGGACCGTGCGGATTATGCGCGAAAAGGAATAGCACGCGGTCGCAGTCTCGTAGCGCTTGAGTGCAACGAGGGCGTCGTTATGGTCGCCCATAACCCAAGCCGGACTCTCTACAAAATCTCAGAGGTTTACGACCGAATCGCTTTCGCCGGGGTCGGAAAATATAACGAATTCCAGATGCTCAAGATCGGCGGTGTCAGGCTCGCCGATATGAAGGGATTTCAATATTCTCGCGAGGATGTAAACGCCAACTCCTTGGCCAACGCCTACGCGCAGACCCTTGGGCAGGTATTTACAAACGAGATGAAGCCTTACGAGGTCGAGATTCTCGTCGCACAGGTCGGCTCAACTCCAGCGGAGCCAAACGAGTTATTCCACGTCCTCTACGACGGCACCTTGATGGACGAATCTGATTACACCGTATTGGGCGGTGACGCCGAGAGAATAAGTGACTTCCTCGAGAACGCCTTTAAGCCGGGCCTCTCACTAGCGGAGGCGATTCAAATCGGCGCTAAGTCTCTTGCTGAAGAGGGAGTCACTCTCGGGGCAGACCAACTTGAAGTGGCTGCCTTAGAGCGAGGCCGTGCTCGTAGAGCATTCAGAAGAATCACCGGAGACGAACTCCTCGGCTTACTTTCTTGATCTTCATTCCCCAACTTAAGCCAACGAGAATCATCATTAAGAGGTCAGCTGATTAATGGATAAGCGAATCTTTGGCATTGAGAATGAATACGGAGTTACCTGCACTCTGAGAGGACAGCGTCGCCTAAGTCCCGACGAAGTTGCTCGCTACCTATTTCGAAAAGTTGTTTCTTGGGGGCGTTCGAGCAATGTATTCCTTGAGAATGGCGCTCGTCTTTATTTAGATGTTGGTAGCCACCCCGAGTATGCAACTCCGGAGTGCGATTCGTTGCTTGATGTCATTGCTCACGACAAGGCAGGGGAGAGAATCCTCGAGAGCCTCGTTGAGAGCGCCGAAAGCAGGTTGAACGAAGAAGGCATTCGCGGAGATGTGTTCCTCTTCAAGAACAACACCGACTCTGCTGGCAATTCCTATGGCTGCCACGAAAATTATCTGATACCTCGAGAAGGTGAACTCTCACGTTTTACCGACGTGCTAATTCCGTTTCTAGTCTCTCGTCAGATTTATGCCGGTGCAGGCAAAGTTCTCCAGAGTCCGCGTGGTGCCATGTTCTGCATCAGTCAACGATCTGAGCATGTATGGGAAGGGGTATCTAGCGCCACGACACGGTCTAGGCCAATAATTAATACGCGTGACGAACCCCACGCCGATGCTGAGAAATTCCGTCGCTTGCATGTAATTGTTGGAGACTCCAACATGAGCGAATATACGAGTTTTCTAAAACTTGGAACCTGCTCAATCGTCCTACGAATGCTCGAGGAAGACCCCTCGCCTTGGCGAGATATGACTCTCGAGAACCCCATACGTGCGATACGCGAAATCAGTCATGACATTACGTGTACTCGCAAGGTTCGCCTAGCCAATGGGCGCGAACTCTCAGCTGTGGAGATCCAGAGTGAGTACTTAGAGCGGGCACTTAAGTTCGCAGGCCGCCACGAATTGAATCCACTTGAGGCTAAAGCCTTAGAGATGTGGCAGCACTGCATGACTCATTTAGCCGCTGATCCGCTTAAATTGTCGCGTGAGATTGACTGGGTGATTAAGTATCACCTCGTTGAGGCCTATAGAAAACGTCATGACCTTGAACTCACTAATCCCCGCGTCTCCTTCTTAGACCTTGCATATCACGACGTGACGCGCTCTAGATCGCCTTTCTATTTGATGCAGAATCGCGATCAGGTTGATCGCATTACCTCGGACGAAGAAATCAGTAAGGCAATGACAACACCACCCGCCACAACGCGAGCGAATCTTCGAGGAGCATTCATCAAACGCGCCAAAGAGAAGAATCGCGACTACACGGTCGATTGGGTTCATTTGAAGTTGAATGACCAGGCGCAGAGAACAGTTCTCTGTAAGGACCCGTTCAAAGCGCATGATGAACGCGTTGAGAAACTGATTGCGTCACTCTGATGCCTACCTTCAAAACGGGGCGAGTCGCCTCGATACTCGAGGAGAGGCAGGGGCTTCAGCGTGTCTCGGTGCATCTCGGCGCGAACATTGAGAATGCATTCGTGTTGACTCAACTCACCGGTGAGGTCTCCGTAGGTTCCAATGTCGTAGTCAACACCACCGCTGTTGATCTCGGCCTGGGTACAGGTGGCTGGCATGTCGTCCACTGGAATCTCGATCGAGAGGAATGGAGCAACCTCGGGCCCGGGCACATAATGAAGCTCAGATATACGAGTCTTCAGGTGGATGCAGGTAGCGCAGAGGAGAGCCATCCCGAGTTGATTAATGCCAGCGATATAGATGGCATGCCTGTCGTCTACGTTCCTCTCCACAGCCAACTTCCAGCCGCCATTCTAGGAATCAAGAGCGTGAATCCAGAGGCGCGAATTGCTTATGTGATGACTGACGGTGCAGCGCTACCGATTGCGTTCTCGGATTTAGTCGCGTCTCTGAGGGATAAGAATTTGATAGATACGACGATCACATCTGGCCATGCATTTGGCGGCGACTTGGAGACTGTCTCGCCTCCCGCGGCGCTCCTGGCTGCGAAGATTGCCGGAGAGTGCGATGTAGCGGTTGTTGCGATGGGTCCAGGCATTGTCGGTACTGGTAGCAGATTCGGGCACACTGGCGTCGAGGGAGTTACGTGGCTTGATACCGCTCGCTCTCTAGGTGGAGTGCCTGTCGCGGCGTTACGCGTCTCGTTTGCAGATGATCGCGTTCGCCATCAAGGCGTCTCCCACCACACCCTCAACTCCCTCAGTACTCTCGGGGGAGATGGGGTCCATGTAGTTGTTCCGACAGTGGGTGGTGAGGAAGAGTCTAAAATCCGAGCAGACCTACATGCTTCAGGGATCGATCAGCGGCACCACGTTGTCAATTCTTCTGCGCCAGACATTTTGGCGGCCTTCGAAGCAAACGGTTTAGTCGTTGGTTCCATGGGGCGGCCAGCAAGTGCGGACCCGATTCTGTTTCAAGCCGCAGCAGCCGCAGGTGCCTACGCAGCAACAATGATTCGCACAGAGTCCTAGAGTTCGCCGAATGACTGCAACCCCACAGCGCGCCGAACGCCTCTTGAATCTCTTGGCCCTCTTAGTTGAATCCCGTGGGGGAGCCACTCTCGAGGAGATTGGGGCGGAGTCCTCGCTTGGATACACAGCTACTGGGGAGTCTCTGCGCCGAGCATTCGAACGGGATAAATCGGCTCTGCGAGCAATCGGTATCGAGATTATTCAGAGTCTCGATGGAGATAAAGCTCGATACCGCGTAGCCCCTGAGGATTTCTATTTGCGCGACCTTGGGCTCGATGAAGACGAGCGAGCGGCGCTACGAATAGCCGTCTCGGCTGTCGGACTTGGAGATGCTGCAGCGCTTGCTGGATTACAGAAGATAGGGGAGCACGCCATCGATGGGGTGACTCCGCTACTCCAAATTCCTCTAGATCAAAACATGGGGACGATCTTCTCGGCGCTACGTCGCAGAGAGGCTATTGAGTTTTTATACCTTGGTAGAGAACGTCGCGTCTCTCCATGGGGAATCTCCTCCAAGTTTGGTCATTGGTATGTAGTTGGCAAAGAAGAGGATCGGGAACAAGAACCATCTTCCTCTCCTGAAGATGGGATAAGAACGTTCCGCTCAGATCGCATACAGGATTTATCCGCCACGTCCGAGCAAGCATTGACGAATCCGCCAGACGGCTTCAAAGCAGAGGAACATATAGCGAATCAACCTTGGCAGTTCGGTCGCGACGAACCTGTATTGGTTACCGTACGAGTCGCATCGGATCACGCCGATGCACTTATTCAGCGCCTTGGCAGCGACATCAGCTCCACTCCAGGTCCAGATGGGCATGTTGATCTTGAGGTTTGGGTCACGAATATTGCCGGGATTCAGAGTGTGGTTCTAGGGATGCTTGAGCATGCTGTGATCATCTCTCCTCAAGAGGTTCGAGACTCCATGATTTCGTGGCTTACTGCGTTAGCGGAGGCATCTCAATGAGCATGAGCGTTGCTGAGATTCAAATGCTGCGCATCCTCGCAATGATTCCTTGGCTTGCGGATCATTCAGGTATCTCAAAAGTAGAGGTCTGTGAGCGTTTCGGAGTTGCTCCGGCTCAATTAGAACGCGACCTTGATCTAATTCTTATGGTCGGAACCCCTCCGTACACCCCTGGAAATTATGTCAACGTGATCTACGACGGAGAGACGGTTGATCTTTTTCTAGCTCCTGTCTTCGATCGGCAGTTCAAACTCTCTCAAGGCGAAGGGGTTGCGA
This sequence comes from Actinomycetota bacterium, assembly GCA_009702955.1. Taxonomy (GTDB): domain Bacteria; phylum Actinomycetota; class Acidimicrobiia; order IMCC26256; family IMCC26256; genus IMCC26256. The sequence goes on along the minus strand of WLHA01000001.1, from coordinate 23,574 downwards.
TCCTTGCCGCTGCAACGGCGATACTCGCGGTGAAGGGGGTTGAGTCTGATGGGCCTCTTGCCAGCGCTGCTGCCAAACTGCGCAGAGCTCTCGATGCTGTAGGCGTAGAGGTTGCAGTCGAACTCTCCGAGCCATACGCCTTGGATGGAGTTCGAGAAGCGGCAAGCGCTGGAAGATCCGTAGATATTGAGTACTGGAGTTCTGGGCGCGCAGAGCGCACCGAGAGAGAGATCGATCCTTCCCCTCCATTCTTTGCTCTCGGAAACTGGTACACAGATGCTTACTGCCATCTTCGCAACGATCGACGCCTTTTCCGCGTAGACCGAATTCGCAAATTGCAGGAATCCGGTGGCACGTTTGCACCGAGCGGCATTCAAGTCCCAGATCAGTTATACAGCCCAGACGAGGCCGCAACGGTTGTCACTCTCAAAGCTCCGGCCTCAACTGCAGGGGTTCTATATGACCTGCCATTCTCAGAGGTCACGCTGCAAGGCGATTGGGTTACCGCCACATTGCATGTATCAGAGCGGTCTTGGATCGAGAGACTCGTTCTGCTTCTAGGTCCAGGCACGCAGATCGTTAGTCCTCCTGAGTGGATCAATGCGGGTGCTCTCGTCGCTAGGCGCGTCCTTGAGGGATATTCCTAAAATTCAGATATTCCTAAAATTCAATATGAATCAATCCCCGTGATTCTCATTGGGGCCAAAGATGTGCGATGCTGCCACGGATGAATACGCCGAGCGATAGCAACGAAGACCCCGGATCAATCTCAGATTCGGTCTCGAGCAGTAGCCCGGTCACGTCAAAAGGCGCTGGAGTAGCCACAGCAACGGATGGCCAGACAGAGCAGGGAAGTAGCCCGCTCCGTACAGTGCTCGAATGGATTGTTTTAATCGGGGCCGCCTTACTTGTTGCTTTCATAGTCAAGACGTTTCTATTCCAAGCCTTCTATATTCCATCCGACTCAATGGTCCCAACTCTCATACGTGGGGATCGCGTACTAGTCAACAAGTTGAGTTACAAGGCGCACGAGCCCAACAGATTCGACATCGTCGTATTCCTTGCGCCTAAAGGCACCGAGACAGATCTCATCAAGGATCTTGTTAAGCGCGTAGTTGGACTCCCAGGCGAGACTATCGAAGGAAGAGACGGCCGCATTCTCATCAACGGCACCGTAATTGAGGAGCCCTTCCTGCCCGCTGGTCTTCAATCACGAACGTTCGGGCCGGTGAAGGTACCCCCCAAGTCTTACTTCATGCTTGGAGATAATCGCCCGTTCTCCAAAGACTCGACATACTTTGGCCCGATCGAAGGAAAGACGTTCGTAGGGCGAGTATTCGTGCGCATCTGGCCGCTTAATCGCTTGAATCTCCTGTAGAGATTTAGCACCGCAATATTTAGCGGCTCTGCCACTCGTTGAGGGTTGCCATCATTCGATCAGTGCGGTCGCAGTAGACGCCATCGACTCCCATGTTGAGAGCAGCGTTGAGGTGGCGAATCTCTTGGGTATCCCATGCAAATGCAGAGAGTTCGAATCGATGCACTAGAGAGACCACACCTTTACTCCAGTCTGAGTGGTGCAGGTTCAAAGCGTCGAGACTCCTCTCCGATAAATCAGCCGCTAGACGCTCGAGTGTGGCGGGCACGACATTCCCACGACCTGGGGAGTGGACCAGGCGAACACTCGCTGATTGTTCACGCAGAGTTGCAAGAAAATCACGGTTAGCAGAGCAGAGCCAGAGTCGTGACTCGACCCCCAAGTTGGAGGCAATCTCGATCATCATCGAGGCTGCAGCCCTGTCTTTTATATCGATAGATAATTCAAAACTCGAGCCGCATTCTTCGTAGAGCGCCCGAAGTGTCGGTACCCCATATTTTCCAAGGTCAGCTGCAGTGGTCTCGCCCACTTTGATTCTCCGCAATCCAACTCTCAGGACACCGTCATGCACAAGGACCACTTCACCGTCTGAGGAGACCCATGCATCGCTCTCTAATCCGGTAGCTCCTTGTTCTAGAGCTTTTTGAAACGCAGGAATGGTGTTCTCTGGTTCAAGGGTTCGAGCCCCGCGATGGGCGAAGGCGATCGGAGTCTCTCTAGTGCTCACGCCGTGAATCGTTACACGTTTCGAGTCAAGAGCGCTGATTGCCAGCTGACTCTAAGTAGGCACCTCTCTACGCAGAAGACCCGTTTGAGATTGCCCGGGCATTAGGGCCTATGCGTCAAGGGCGCTTTGGCCACATATTTCCCCTAAAGGTTCTCGCGAGTAGGGCCGATGACCCCCTTGTACCTAATAGAGGGAGATCTGAAATGACAACAATCCGTGCTAACTGCCCCGAGTGTGGGGACGTACAACTGAAGGTGACAGACCTCACAGTGAGGCTCTGCAGCAACGACGACCAGGGCTCATACATGTTTGACTGCCCGAGTTGTGCTGTCGTGGTTACAAAGGACGCGAGCCGCCGCATTATTGATCTGCTTACCTCTAGTGGGGTTGAGCTGCAGGTATGGAGCCTTCCAGCGGAGCTCAGCGAGCCACATTTCCGTGGACCGCAGATCTCTACTGATGACCTCCTTACCTTCCATGAACTCCTTGAGACCAACCACTGGTTTGGGGACCTAATCGAGATGGTGCGCAGCGCACCGTCGCAGTAGGGTCGCCTAGATCATGCTTGGACTAATGACACTCCTATTTCTCGTGATCATTCTCGGGACATGTGCCCTCGTATCAGTTCTTCGAAGAGCGCGTGCCGAGGTCTGGCCGACTATCGATGCATTTGCAGAGTTTCGTGGGGCTCTAGACCCTGCAGTTCTTTCTCTGCGCAGAGACTCCTTTGAAACTGCTAGGCGCCTTGAGCAGGGGAGATCCTCTCAACGGATCAACGCCCCAAGCCTCGGGCGGTAGGCTCAGAGTTGGTTATCCCCGATAAGTGGGGCCGCTCGGGCGTTAAAGGAACCAATGATTCCCCAACTAGGACCACTAGAGATAGTCGTTGTTGTCCTAGTAGCCCTGCTCGTATTTGGACCTAAGCGGCTACCAGAGGTAGGCCGACAAGTTGGGCGCGGACTGCGAGAGGTTAAGAAACTTCAAGAGCAGGTCAGCCAAGAACTTCACCAGGTCCTGCACTCCGACGACCCCGAGGACCCCTTTAGTGGTCTAACAGATTTCGTTTCGCGCGTTGGAGGGGCTGAGGATAAGAGAATCGATGACGTCGATAACGTCAACAACCTCGATGACTCCGTGAAGCTTGGCGAAGACATCCCTCAACCCAATCAACCCTTATCCGACTCGGTGACCAATTCTGACCTCCGAATTAGCAAACACCTTGATCAGAACGAATCACAATCAGGCTCAGCTGCGCCGAGCACTGGGCAAGCACCATCGAAGTACCGACCTCCGGCGGCCGATTGATGGCTATACGACTCGGAATCAGATCTAAAGCAAAATCGAACGATACTGAGGGCGCAAAGAACTCAGGCCAGATGACGGTGCTCGAGCATCTGACGGAGCTCCGCAGACGAATATTCATCTGTGCGTTAGCGATCGTGATCGGCGCCACCGTCTGCTTCTTCTTTACGCCCCAGATCATCTCATTCTTGGCGCGCTTCTATGCCGAGGCCATCGACCGAAAGAACTCAACGCTTATATTCACCGGACCTGCTGACGCGTTTATCCTGCGCCTCAAAATCGCAACATATGGAGGCATTGTCGTCTCGATGCCGATCTGGTTGTTTCAGGTTTGGCGCTTCATCACTCCAGGCCTCAACCCTCGCGAGAAGCGCTACGTAATTCCATTCATTCTCTCAGCGATACTTCTCTTCACCCTCGGCGGCCTTGTGGCCTTCCTCACCCTCAAGCCCGCCCTGACATTTCTTCTGGGGGTTGGAGGCGCTGAGCTAACTCCTCTCCTCACGGGCGAGTCCTACATAACACTTGTCGCCTTGATGATCGTCGCGTTTGGGGTCGCGTTTGAGTTTCCAGTCGTCCTGGTCTTCCTTCTACTGGCCAAGGTGCTCAGCACTGCTCAGTTAAGCAAATGGAGAAGGTGGGCGATTGTCCTTATCACCCTCTTCGCTGCCATCATTACGCCAAGCCAAGACCCCTATTCTCTCCTCTTCATGGCTGTACCGATGTACCTATTTTATGAAGCCTCAATAGTTATTGGAAAGTTGATGAAACGATGAGCGACAAGCACAATGCAAGGCCAAAGACCGCCGAGGAGAAGAAGCAACTCCGAGTCGCCGCACTAGTAGGGGCGGGAGTGGTTGTCGCCACAGCATTGTTGATCTTTGCAGTACGTCCGCGCACCCCGAGTGTCGCTCCGCTGCCAAGCACCTCGTCATTCCCCACCACTAGTACTGCTGCCCAAGGTGCAACTGGTGAGACTGGTGCCTCCGGCATAACGGGCCCAACCGCGCTTCAAACAACTACATCTACGACGCTGGCACCGTGACCCTGGAGTCACATCGGATTGCATTCGAATCAAACCTCGAGTTTCCACTCGATGATTTTCAACGGCGCGCTCTCGACGCGATAGATGCAGGAGACTCCGTTCTAGTAGCAGCTCCTACTGGATCAGGAAAGACTCTCATCGCTGAGTACGCCGCTGCGTGCGCTATTAGTCGAGGAACAAAGACTTTCTACACGACTCCCCTCAAGGCGCTCTCCAATCAGAAGTACGGCGACTTAGTTGAGGCCCACGGAGATATTCAAGTAGGTCTACTTACAGGCGACAACTCAGTGCGAGGCGATGCATCGGTGGTCGTGATGACTACTGAAGTACTGAGAAACATGATTTACGCGGGCTCCGAGGTGCTTGACGAACTCGAATTCGTCGTGCTCGACGAGGTGCATTATCTACAGGATCGATTTAGAGGAGCCGTCTGGGAGGAGGTGCTCATCCACCTCCCCGCGCATGTGAGGATCGTTGCCCTCTCGGCAACAGTCTCGAATGCAGAGGAGTTCGCTGAGTGGATCCAGACTGTTCGCGGCAGAACCGTCGCGATCATCGAGGAGCGGCGCCCTGTAAAACTCACGAACCTCTACGCAGTAGGGGAGAAGGGGAATCCTGACTTTCACCTGTTGCCCGTCTTCATGCCTGATCCAGCCGACGACCTGCGCCCCAACCCAGAGGCCGCCAAATTGGATGGACAGCCAACGAGGGACCGATCAGCGTCGCGTTATCCGCGATCCGGAGGGCAGTCACCCTCGGGACGATTGTTTACTCCTTCTCGCGTTGAGATTATTCAGCGCTTGGCAGATGAGAACATGCTCCCTGCAATTACTTTCATTTTTAGCCGAGCCGGCTGCGACGCTGCGGTTGATCAGTGCCTCGCCTCGGGTATTCGACTCACAACTCGTGAAGAACGAAGAGAGCTACGCCGAATAGCGGAGGCACGTACCGCGATGCTGAGCGAATCAGATCTTGTGGCGCTTCGCTACGACGCGTGGAGAATTGCTTTTGAGGCAGGGATTGCAGCCCACCACGCAGGAATGATCCCACCTCTAAAGGAAGCAGCGGAAGAGGCATTCGCCGCAGGCCTTGTAAAAGTGGTTTTCGCGACAGAGACGCTCGCACTCGGCATCAACATGCCTGCGAGAACCGTAGTGATCGAGAAACTCTCCAAGTTCACAGGGGAGCACCACGAATTCTTGACGCCCGGTGAGTACACACAACTGACAGGCCGTGCAGGCAGACGAGGCATCGACGATCGAGGGTTCGCCGTAGTGGCTTGGAGTCCCTTTGTGCCATTCGAACAAGTAGCCGGCCTTGCTTCTCGGCGCACCTATGCACTCACATCTAGTTTCAGACCGACTTACAACATGACTGCAAACTTGGTATCTCGATGCGATGCACTTGAGGCCAGGCATCTCTTGGGGCTCTCATTCGCGCAGTACCGGGCGAATAGTGATGTGGTCGCCCTCGAGGATCAGTTAGAGATTATTGGCTCACTCCTTGAGAAGGAGCGAGAACTAATGGTCTGCGATTTAGGGGATTTCGTAGATTACAGAGCACTTGTTGCTGGAACGGAGCGCCCCGGCGACTCGGCGAAGCGCAGTTCAGTTGAGAACGCCCTCGCTCAGATGCGCCCAGGTTCTGTACTTCGCACTAAACGCTGTGGAGGGAGATGCGTTGTTCTGCGTCACGAAGGTGGGCGGAGCGGGACACGAATTCTTGTTCTAGGAGCTGACTCGACGCTGACCCGTTTAGGGCCGCCAGATTTCGAGACCGCTCCACAAGTAGTCGGGGACCTTGACATACCGACGCCATTCGCCCCAAAGAACCCTTCATTCCGGCGAGCACTTGCTGGGCGTCTGCGAGCACTGAAGCTCGAGGGTGAAGATGCCAATGGTGATAGCGCCGGCTCGAATCAACGTGGGAAGAAGCAGAAGAAGACTCCTCCGTCAGAGGAATTTCACCCCGTTTCAGAGTGCCCGAGATTAGAGAGTCACCTGCGCGCAGCGTCTAAGGCCGACCGCCTGACAAAGGATTACGCGCGCTTAGAGCGTCGCGTCCAGGCTCGAAGCGACAACCTCGGGCGCATGTTCGATCGAGTTCTTAGAGTTCTAGAGGAGCGCGGGTACCTAGACGGTTGGTCCTTGACTGCATCAGGGGAGAGCCTCATGCGGATTAACTCCGAGACCGACATCCTTGTGGCAGATGCGATTAATACGGGCATATTCGATGGCCTGCGACCTCAGGAGCTGGCGTCTATCGCCTCTGTATTTACATATGAGCATCGCGGTCCAGAGCACCGCCGCCCGCCAGCACCGCGTTGGCCCAGTGGAGACTTGGCAAAACGCTGGCGCGCAATTGAGCGTCACTGGAACTCGCTGCGTAGCGACGAAGAGGATGCGGGCCTGCCAGAGATGAGACCACCCGACCCAGGGCTTGCATTGATCGTAAAGGCTTGGGCATCAGGGCACGACCTGAGCGACGTTCTCGATTTAACCGATGACCTAACCGGCGGGGATTTTGTACGGCATATGAAGCAGCTCGTTGATCTGCTCCGCCAGATTTCAGTGGTCTCAGAGAATCCGCAGACTAAAGAGAGTGCTCGCTCTGCCGCAGACTTATGTTTCCGGGGAGTTGTCTGCGCCTCAGGGGTAACAGCACAATGAGTATCCGTCCCGGCGATTCGTGGGGTACGCCAACTGACGCAGCACCGGATTTGGTTGTTGTCGGTAGCGATGCAGATTTAGCGCAGTCGCTCAAATCTTGGCCACACCCGAACCCTCTGATTTCCTTCGAACCAAACGCAGAATCAGATCTGGCGAAATCCGTTGGGCTCGCATCGTTTCGCGAATCTGCTCTGAGCAGTGACGGTACAACAGGCAAAATCTCGGCGCCGATTGACGCAATTGAGTACCGATTTGCGGGGAATACCAATCTCGCTATGAATGCAGTTGAGGTGGGGGTTTCTCCTCTAGTGCTGCGGGCGACAAGCAGAAGCAAGGAGATTTCGGTCACGATTAATGGCCGGAAATTCTTCAGCGGAGTTGCGAGTGGAGTCGTCGTTGCGAATGGACAATTCATTGGCGCAGCCGACCTCATTCCGAGGAGCCACCCCGGCGACGGGCGCCTCGAGGTTCATATCTATAGCCTCAAATCAGGCGAGCGCTCGGCAATGCGGCGCCGATTAGCTACTGGAAGCCACCTCCCACATCCACGGATCGCAACGGGCTCAGGGGCTCGTATACGCATCGAGGTCAAGGGCGGAGCCTGGCCAATAAGGGCCGACTCCGAGTTAGCGGGGCGAACTGGGCGGATCGAGTTCGAGGTCCAGAGTCCAGCAGCCCGGCTCCTCCTATGAGCCGAACCGCTTCTCCTCTCTAAGTGTGACGAATCTTTTTACGAATTTCTGAGTCCATTCCCATTCATCCTCCAAGTAGCCCGGTACGATTCGCAGCCCATGCAGTACGTCGCAGAGCAATTCACCTCAGATGAAGAAACGGCCCTGCGCCCTTACTTCACGAATATCGACGGACCCGTCTTCGCCCTCGTTAATCTCCCAGAAGTTGTAAAGGGGGCATTGTTCGCGCGTTATTCGCGATCAGAGAAGAGCCTGAGGCGCCTATTCCTTGATGAGTTCGCTGTAGATCTTGATCTCTCCGGCGACATCACAGTCGATGCGAGCGTCGGGGTAAAACGCGCAGAGGCTTTATACGACAAAGTATTCCTTGAGTATGGCGACGACTCTGTAGCTCAATTAGGTGGAGTACATCTCGCCTGTGAGCAGGCCTCAAATATCCTCACCAAAGTTCTTGAGTGGGGAAGACTCATGGCGTACCTCGAGCAGTCGACTCGGTACATTCCATACGACTCTCGCCTCGGCGGAAGGTTTCGTTATCTACGCCCTCCGGAGGTACTGGAGTCTCCCCTTGGAGCGCTCTACGTAGCCGAGATGGATCGTTTATTCGCGACCTATCAGCAACTACTCCCAAGAATGATGGAGTGGGCTCGTGAGCGTTACCCGAAAGAACCGGGTGACCCTGATTTTGTCTACAAGCAGACGATCAAGGCGAAGGCTTGTGACTCGGTGCGAGGGATACTCCCAGCAGGGACTCTCTCCAACGTTGGAATCTACGGAACTGGCCAAGCCTACGAATCGCTTCTATTGAGGATGCGAGCTCATCCGCTTCCGGAGGCACGCGAGTACTCAGATCTGATGCTCACAGAGCTACGAAAAGTCGTGCCGTCCTTCCTAACTCGCGTCGATCGCGCAGATAGGGGAGGAGCATGGTCTCAATACCTGATGGATACACGCGAGCAGACCCAGAGCGTCGCTAACCGAATCCTCGGTCGCATGGAGCCAGAGGAACGCCCCGGAGTAACTCTGGTCGACTTCGACCCTGAGGGCGAAGACAAGGTACTTGCAGCGATCCTCTACCCGGTCTCAAACCTTCCAGAGGATGAGGTCATGCATCGAGTGCGCAGCATCGGGGCTGAAGATCGGCGTCAACTGCTCGCCGCATATGTGGGGGAGCGAACTAATCGCCGCCACAAGCCAGGGCGCGCTCTCGAGCGAACCGATTACAGATTCGATGTGCTCGCTGATTACGGAGCATTTCGCGATCTTCAGCGACACCGAATGTTGACCATCGAGTGGCAGCCACTAACGCCGCTGCATGGCTTTGATCTACCCGATGCTGTTGTAGAGGCCGGGGCTGAGCGCGAATTTACTGAAGCAATGGAGAGGTCAGCGGCGCTGCATGGAGCAATGGCGCTTAGATTCCCAGAACAGTCTTCGTACGCAGTCTCGCTTGCTTATCGAATTCGTTTCGTTATGCAATTCAACGCTCGCGAAGCGTTCCATATGCTCGAGTTGCGCAGCGGACCTCAGGGTCATGCTGCATATCGGACAGTCGTCCAAGAGATGCACAGGCTCATTAAGGAGCAGGCGGGGCACTCAGCGATTGCCGACGCCATGTCATATGTGGATTACGGCGTATACGAACTTGAGAGGCTCGCCTCTGAGAGGGCTGCAGCAGCTCGTCGCTCCACCGGTGTCTAGCTAACAAGCATCAGCCACACCAACAACATCGGCAACGCCACAGCGACGCCAAGACGACTCACAGCGCGATTTAAAAGCATTCAGCGCGAACGAATCTCGCCTCTAAAACTGCTCCTCAAATAATTCTCACCCCGCCTTGATTATTGACCACGCCTGATGTCTAATGCACCGGCTTGCACTTGTAAGCGAGGGCCCGATCGGGGCTAGCTCCAGTTCGCTGTGGCGGCGCTCGATCGAACGAGGCTTAGGCAACGGGATTCAGATACCCAGCAGAGAACGCGGCATATGCACGTCGACGGAGACGCCGACACGTGAATGCAGTGACCCCAAAGGAGTCTGAATCCCGAAGCCAAGCCCGTTCGGCTCTGCGAAATACTGACCCCGGGTCAAGGCCGATTTTAGGTTTTCCGCCATATTTCGGCTGCCCTACGCGATTCTGCTCGCTCTGCGTGTTATGTTGCGCGCCCCTCCACCCCGGAAGTGAACATGCCTAAAGACGTAATAGATCCAGAAGATGAGCTTGAGACCGATGATGATCTCGAGGGCGATGAGATTGAGGACGACCTCGATGAAGAGGCCGATCCGCTAATTGATTCAGTTCTCGACGATGACCTGTTGGCGGTAGAAGGCGTAGACGACAATCCCGCTGATATCTCGACCGATGACGATCTCGATGACGACGACGATCAAACAGTTGTTGTTCTTGAGGACGAACTCCACCCAGACGATGTTGAGGCCTCTCTAGATATTCTCTTGAAGGAGAAGACCACCAGCGATCGCCCCGAGGACGAAGACCTTGAGGATGCTGAGAGCGAAGCAGATCGAGTTGAGGGCACCAATAAGGTGAAGCCTCGAGGAGACGATGAGTTCCTATGCGACTCATGCTTCTTGGTACTGCCACTTAGTCAACTCGCACCTGGGCAGAAAGAACGCTGTAGAGACTGCGCTTGAATTTAGTAATCAATTAAGTGACTGCTAGCTAGAGCCTTGCAACAGCAATTTTTGTACTCAATTCATCACTGATGGAGGGGTCTGTGCAGGCACCAAACGCTCGTCTTACATTTGGAGCATCGGCGTTATCCGGTCTCTTAATGGCGTGCGCTTTCCCTCCTTTTGGGGTGTGGCCGCTTGCGCTTGTCGCACTATTGCCATTGCTATGGATCTGGAGCAGAGCGACCATTTGGCGCGCGGCATGGAGCGGCTTCGTTTTCGGGATTATCTGCTTCGGAGTTGTTCTCTCCTGGACCTGGTACTTCGGTGCGGTAGCGATTCTCCCGCTTATTGCGGCGCAAGCGCTCTACATTGCCGCTGTCGGAGCCGCTATAGCGGCGATACGTCGCCTCGGGGTTGCATCGCCGTTAATCGTCGCTGCGGCATGGGCTCTTGGCGAGTATCTGCGTGGGACCTGGCCGTTAGGAGGTCTCGCATGGGGAGAGGTTGGAACCGCATTCTCGCCAATCGCACCAGCACGCGGATTGGCCGGCTGGGCAGGCGCTCTAGGGGTCACCTTTGTAGTGGTTCTCTTTCAGGCACTGCTCCTTGAACTAATACTCAATGCCAGCAGGCGTGGGGTTGCAGGGGCAGGCGGGGAGGGGAGTGGCGCTCACCGCAGCCAAGCTCACCGCATACATCTAGCAATTGCAGCGCTCTTAGTTTTGATCTTCCTGGCTGCAGGGCTCAATCCTCCGACAACGCGTGTGATCGGAGGCTTAAAGATTGCCGCCATCCAGGGGAACGATCGCAACAGACGGTTGACCTCAGATGAGGTCTATAACGAAGTGCTCACGGAGAAGCACCTCCAACTAGCGCGCCAACTCAAAGGAAATTTCGACCTCATTATCTTTCCAGAGTCAGCACTAATGAGCGACCCTGAGGCAGACCCACTGCTTAGGTCAAAGATTGTCGAGATTGGAAGGCGCCACAATGCATTTGTGCTGATCAATGCCATAAATCGCGAACAAGATGGCGCGATCTACAACACGAATCGCCTATATGCAGGCGATGGTTCGCTAGTAGCAAATTACTCGAAAACACATCTTGTGCCGTTCGGAGAGTATGTGCCGTGGCGCTCTGAACTGAGTTTCATATCTGCAATCGAACAAGTGCCAGAGGACTTCACAGCGGGGCAGAACAATGCTTCAAACTCTGGCGTCCTTAATCTCGATGGCAAGAAGATTGGGAACCTCATTTGTTTCGAGTCGGTATTCCCCGAGCTCGCACGACGACAGGTCCGAGGCGGAGCACATGCACTAATCGTCTCAACTAATAATCGTTCGTACCGCCGCAGCGCTAACAGCGCACAGCATGTTCAGTCTTCTCAGATGAGAGCAGCGGAGACCGGTCGGGCATTGGTGCAGGCTTCAATCTCTGGTATCTCAGCCATTATCGACCCCCTTGGCCATATTGAGAAGAGAACAGAGCTATTCAAGCCTGCGATTCTTGAGGCGAACGTTCCTCTTCGTGCAGGGGAGACCCCGTATGTGAAGCATGGACCGTTAATTGTGAAGGTCTCAGTCTTGATCCTGGTTGCGGCTGTGGCGTTTGGGTTCCTTCGCCGTAGACTCCAGACGATGCCCAGTGGAGGAGACTCAAGTGAGTGACGAACGCAGCACAGTTGATCGAGTAGTTGAGTTAGCAGTACATGTTCCTGTTGGGATAGCTGCATTCGCAAGAGATGCGGTACCCACACTTGTAACAATGTTTGCCGGACGAGGCAAGCGCGAAGTTGATGTTCATCAACGCGAAGTAGTTGGCCAGATCGCGAACTACAAAGCGGTTGGTGAGCTGGCGGTTAAATTTGGTCCTCCGGTAGTGAAGCAGCGCGTCAACGAGCAGATGGTCACTCTGCGAGCTAGAAGCGTCGAAGCATTTGAGTCATTCTCAACATCCTCAAGGGCATACACGAACTTCTCAGATATGTGTTCATCTAGTGACTCTCACTCAACAGAGGACCTCGAGGCCAAGGGCAGAGAGGTGCCGGCGGACGAACCCATGAAGCACGCGATGTCTACGGTCGCTGACCCAAGTACCGGACCAAACTCTCCGGAGAGCGATTCAACCACCATTGCACCGGTGATTCTCTCCATCCCGGATTACGACGGTTTAGCGGCGAGCCAGATAATTGAGCGGCTCGAGGGGCTCAACCGGGCGGAGCTAAACGATGTAGAGAACTACGAACGCGCAACACGTGCCAGGCGAACTGTTCTCGGGAAAATTGCCATTCTGCGGACTAAGTAGAGCCCGCAACAGTGGAGTCCGTACGCAGCGCAACAACGGCAGATATTGAAACCCTCAGTGGTTTTGCAGCACAGCTTGCTCTGGAGTTAACACCGATGAGGGGTGGCGCCCTCTGGGCAGCGCAGGAATCACGCAGGGAGCCACTTAATGAGGCCTTTGCCGACCTCATTAGGTCTCAGAGCGCATGTGTCCTTATCGGGCTCCTAGACGGCGCTCCTATGGGGTTCGGTGTAGCGGTACTCGAGCGCTTGAGCGACGGCTCTTTGCTAGGAGACATCACTGAGATATGGGTTGAGCCCGAGGCCAGAGCGATTGGGCTCGGAGAGTCAATCTTGGGCTCCCTTTCAGAGTTCTGCATCGAGAACGGATGCGTCGGCATAGACGCAAGGGCTCTGCCGGGCCATCGTCAAACCAAGAACTTCTTTGAGGAGCAAGGCTTCACGGCTCGCATGCTCAAGATGCACAAGCCTCTATAAGACGCCTAAGAACCACAGGCAACTAGAGAACAGGCATCAAAGCCCAATAACGAGGCGCTATATCTAGGTGCTCCCGATATACGGCAAACGCCCATAATCTTCGTTATGTAACTCTGTGGAGAGTACTCGCTACCCCACAGAGATGAGGTCGACTACGAAGACAAGCGTCTCGCCGCCCTTAATGACCCCTCCGGCACCGGCTGAACCATAACCAAGGTGCGGCGGAATTGTGATGCTTCGTCGGCCGCCAACCTTCATGCCGGCAACCCCTTGGTCCCAGCCCGAGATGACCTCTCCACGACCGAGGTGGAATCCGAAGAAGTCATTCCTGTCCCACGAAGCGTCGAACTGCTTGCCTGTGCTCCAGGAGACCCCTACATAGTGAACGCTGACGAAGGTACCGGATACGGCCTCGTCACCAGTTCCTAGCTCTAGGTCCTCTAAAACCAGCTCTGCTGGTGGTGCGGAGTCAGGGATTGTGATTGTGGGTTTTGTGTCAGCCATGGCGTGAAATTAGCCCAGAACCAATCCGCCTACCGGAATCGCAGCACCAAAGGACGAACTACTGGTCTTCGTAATCAGATAGAGGGGGGCATGAGCAGAATACGTTGCGGTCGCCGTAGACGCCGTCGATTCGACTCACCGGGGGCCAGTATTTAGTCCTCCGGGTTGCATCCGTTGGGTACGCCGCCTGCTCGCGGGTATAGGGCCTGCCCCACTCGCCTGTCATGAGATCTGCGGCGGTATGAGGTGCATTGTGGAGAGCACTCTCGTCAAGGGCTATGCGACCGTCCTCAACATCTTTAATCTCGGAGCGGATGGAGATCATCGCATCGATGAAACGATCGACCTCTCCAAGATCTTCAGACTCTGTTGGTTCGATCATCAGAGTTCCGGATACAGGGAAGCTCATGGTCGGCGAATGAAATCCGTAATCGACCAAGCGCTTCGCTACATCGTCAACGCTCACACCAGTTGCATCTGTGATTGGTCGAATATCAATTATGCACTCATGAGCGACCAATCCAGATTCGCCTCGATAGAGAACAGGGAAATGCTCCTCTAACCGATGCGCAATGTAGTTCGCATTCAGGATCGCTACTTGAGTCGCCTTTCGAAGACCCTCTCCCCCCATCATGGCCACGTAGGCCCAAGAGATTGGTAGCAGCGAAGCAGATCCCCAAGGTGCTGCAGAGATTGGTCCTACCCCGCCACCGACTGGTCCACACTCGGGAACAAGCGGGTGAGAAGGAAGAAACTCAGCGAGGTGGGAGCGCACCCCAACGGGTCCGACACCTGGCCCTCCCCCTCCGTGGGGGATGCAGAAAGTTTTGTGGAGATTCAAGTGGGATACGTCAGCACCAAAATGACCCGGTGCTGCTAGTCCAACAAGTGCATTCAAATTTGCGCCATCAAGATAAACCTGACCGCCTGCATCGTGGACCATCGCACACACGTCTGTGATCTCTGTATCAAAAACACCATGCGTTGAAGGGTATGTAACCATTAGAGCGCCAATTCGCCCTGCGTGCTCAGCAATGCGTCGCGTGAGATCCTCTAAGTCAATATCTCCCGAGTCGTTGCAAGCAACAACAACTACCGTCATGCCAACCATTGCAGCGCTAGCGGCATTCGTTCCGTGTGCAGAGGCTGGAATTAGACACACTGTTCTCTCAAACTCACCGCGCGAACGGTGGTAGGCCCTAATCGCTAGGAGACCTGCAAACTCGCCCTGCGAACCCGCGTTGGGCTGCAGCGACACAGCGTCATAGCCAGTGATTTCAACTAAAGCATCCTCAAGCTCTTTAAAAAGCCTGCGGTATCCAATGCTCTGATCTATCGGAGCAAATGGATGCATTGCTCCAAACTCAGGCCATGTGACCGGGATCATCTCGGTAGTTGCGTTTAGCTTCATCGTGCATGATCCAAGCGGAATCATCGTGCGGTCGAGGGCAAGATCAAGATCAGCGAGCCTGCGCAGATAACGAAGCATCAACGTCTCTGACCGGTACTTAGAGAACACCGGATGGGTCATGAAATCAGATGTTCTAATCAACGCAGCAGGGATCGAGTCCGAGACCGTTTCAAGTAGCGCAGCAATATCGACACTAACTCCAAAAGCTAATAGCACGCTCTCGATTACATCTGGGGTTGTCTGCTCGTCGAGAGACAATCCAATTGTGTCTTCATCAATGTGACGAAGGTTGATCCCACTCGCAAGAGCATTGGCGATTACCTCACCGGCACGCCCCGGCACCTGGATCGATAACGTGTCGAAAAAAGCATCCTCAAGGACGACCACTCCTGCACTCTTCAGTGCCTGTGCTACTGCTGCAGTCTGGCGATGGATTCTTTGTGCGATGCGCTTGAGTCCGTCTGGTCCATGCCATACGCCATAGAACCCCGCTATGACTGCAAGCAAAACCTGCGCGGTACATATGTTGCTTGTTGCCTTCTCGCGACGAATGTGCTGCTCCCTTGTCTGGAGAGCAAGTCGTAACGCCGGGCGCCCTGCAGAGTCAACAGAGACACCTACGAGCCTTCCGGGCAAGGATCGCTTTGAGGAATCCCTGACAGCCATGAAGCCAGCATGTGGGCCCCCGAAACCAAGCGGGACGCCAAATCTCTGCGATGACCCAACTACGACATCGGCGCCAATCTCGCCGGGAGGGCGAATAAGCGAGAGTGCGAGCAAATCTGCTGCAACCGCAACGCTCGCTCCCTGAGCATGTATTCGCTCTATGAGTTCGCTGTCGTCACGCAAACGACCGCTCGCACCTGGATATTGAAGCAGTACCCCAAAGACTCCCTCACTTGGGATATCAGTCTCAGGGTCGCCGACCAATAGTGCAATGCCTAGGGGCTCGGCACGCGTCGCAACCACAGCAATTGTCTGGGGAAAGCAATCTGCATCGATGAAGAAAACCTCTCCTGCCTTCGGATTCAATCGATGACAGAGAGCCATTGCCTCAGCTGCAGCGGTGCCTTCATCAAGCATCGAGGCATTAGCGATGTCCATGCCTGTTAGGTCAGCAATCATTGTCTGAAAATTGAGTACTGCCTCTAAACGCCCCTGCGAAATCTCTGGCTGGTAAGGCGTGTAGGCGGTATACCAGGCCGGGTTCTCAAGCACATTCCGAAGAACCACCGGTGGCGTGACGGTTCCGTAATAACCGAGCCCAATCAGGGAGACGAGAGATTGATTCTTGGAAGCAATTTCTCGTAGCTCTGCGATTACCTCGACCTCTGAGCGAGGAGCACCGATACTAAGTTCGCCAAGACGTTCGATGCTGCTAGGAATCGCTGCCGAGGTGAGTTCATCAAGGGATGAGTAGCCGAGAACTCCGAGCATTTTAAGCTGATCTGCAGGCGATGGACCTATGTGGCGCTCAATGAACGCTCCATGGTTCGCCAAGTCATCGTATGTAGGCCGACCAAGAGTTGTCATTACCTAGCTCCCTCAGACGTCACGTTGAAGGCGCCACGGCTTTTTCGTAAAGGACTATTGGAGGGCGGATTCATGAACGCTTTACAAACGGCGGCCTAACCACTGTTCCTCTTAGTTCACGGCCGCGCGCTTCGATAGTTACCTCTGCACCTAATTCAACGCTTGGCTTAAGAAACGCTAAAGCAATTCCATGGCCCAGCATTGGGGAGAAGTTTCCACTAGAGACCTCGCCGACATCGTCGCCAGCGAAGAACACAGTGTTGCCACCGCGCGGAGGTTGGCGCCCCTCGACTGAGATTCCCCTGAGAACGCGCCGCGGGCCTTCTTCTTGCTCAACGCGCAGTGCTCCCGCTCCCCTAAATCCACCTGGCTTATCGAAGCGAACTACCCATGCAAGCCCGGCCTGCAATGAAGTAATCCCCTCCCCTAGTTCGTGCCCATGTAGAGGGAGCCCCGCCTCAAGGCGCAGTGTGTCGCGAGCGCCTAGCCCTGCAGGAGTTACACCGGACGCGACAATCGCCTGCCAGAGTTCGAGAGCAACCGAGGCGGGAACCTCAAGCTCCACTCCATCTTCACCGGTGTAACCGGTTCCTGAAGCCCATCCAGACTCTCCGAGCCACGTAACGGGAATCACATGAAAATGCCCTACGGACGCTGCCTCTGGCCAGAAGGTCGCCAATCGTTTACGCGCCTCGGGGCCCTGCACGGCGAGCACTACACGCGAATCTGTCACGTCTGCTACCTCGGCCTCGCCTCCTCCGACACTGTTGACCGCTGCTTCAATCGCTGCAACAAGAGGTGCAGTGTTAGAGGCATTAGGCATCACGGTGAATGTCTCTGCCTCCAACCACCAAACGATGATGTCGTCAACGACATGCGCGTCGCGTTCGTCGAGGAGGTGGGTGTACTGGGCTCGCCCTGGTTCAATACGATTTAGATCGTTGGTAAACGCCCACTGCAATGCAGGAAATGCTCCAGGTCCAGATACACGAACAGAGCCAAGGTGCGAGACATCAAACACCACTGCGGACTCGCGACATGCACGATGCTCCTCGATCACTCCGGAGTATTGGATGGGCATCTCCCACCCTCCAAACTCGGCCATTCGCGCCCCAAGAGAGCGGTGCACAACATCGAGTGGACTGGTTCGGAGTATCGCCGTCATCCGCGTCTTCCTAAGGCTTCGATTGATGGGAACTGAAGATAACCAAGCATCTACAGGATAAGGAATAGCGCAGAACAACGACCATCAACGAATCAACCATCGATCCAAGATTTCCGGATCGGCATTTAGCAACTAAATGGCCAATATCTTGAGAGCCCCGAGAGCATTTTGCGACTCCGCAGGCTAGCTACAGCGCCTATGAACCGAGCCCTGCCTGTGGCTCAATCTGTGCTGCGTCGCTCTCCTCAACCGGAGCGACGAGATCGATCGGATGCAACTCGGTGATTCCAGCATCAATCTGACGCACGACAGACCCGAGGGGCACGATGTTAAGAACACCTTGTCCGTGGCGCACTAGATCGAAGATGTCCTCACCGTTGCGCGCAAGGACGCTCTTGTTCTCATCAATGACAAGACTTGCAGTAGCAAGGTCTTCACCGAGGTGATCACGAAGATAATCAATTGCCTTGCGAGCTGTCTTAAGCGACACCCCAGCATCTAGAAGGTTCTTAATTACCTTTAAAGCTACGAGGTCAAGATATGAATAGCTGCGTTTGGAGCCACTCCCCTGTGCGTCGGATAGTGACGGGCGCAGAAGTTCGGTGCGAGCCCAGTAATCCAATTGTCTGTAGGTAATCCCAACGATCGCGCATACCTGAGGACCGCGATAGCCAACCTCTTCCCACTCGGAGTCGCCCAGAACGCCCTGCTCAACTCTCGAGTTACTTAGTGCGTTTGATTTCTCGCTTGGTATTGCCATTGAGTACAACTCCTAATACAGGATTCAAAGGATTCCGGCGCAGGGATCGAGTTGGTCCGGATCACACTCTCGTAGTTACGAGCCTGTAAACCGTAACTGATCAGCTCTCGGGCGGTCAAGGTTAGAGACAAGAAACGAGGTAGAGACTGAACAATAAAGCGTCAATCCCAGTAATTTCAGACGAAGTCCTCAGGCTTTACCTGATCAAGGAAATCGCGAAACTCCTCAATCTGCTCCTCTTCCTGCTCCTCATCAAAGACCAGGCTTGCCTCCTCGAATACATCATCTGCAATGAAAATCGGGGGCTGTTCATCTTGACGGACCGCTAATGCAATGGCATCCGAGGGCCGCGCCGAAACTCGAAAGGTTCTATCTCCAGCAACGAACTCAACCTCTGCGAAGAACGTTCCTTCGTGTAACTCAGTAATCTCAATCGAGGAGATGGTGGCGCCGAGTTCTGCGAGCAGCATAGTGACAAGGTCATGCGTCATTGGCCGCGGAGTCTCCATGCCTTGAAGCGAATAGACAATGGCTGTCGCCTCCGGAGATCCTATAAAAATAGGCACATACCGCCTCGGCTCAGCCTCTTCACGGAGAAGCATGATGGGCTGGTTTGAGGGGACCTCAACTCTTACTCCGACAATCGATACTCGAACCACGTGGTGACACTACCACCGCAAAAACGCAGTTTGGACGCCCGTCTTCGTTGCAGCGCCCGCTCTTTGGAGCTCGCCAGACGCTAGTAATACTCAGGTTCGACTACGGCTCGTGGGTCTCTTCAGAACCACTAAAACCATCTTCTTGAACCTGAGACGTTCGAAGTATTTGGTCTAGAGATCGGCGCAGGTACACGGTGCGCAGACTGCGCCCGAGCGATGCAAGCTCGACCACCTTGTCTCGTCGTGCAATGAGCGACTCCGCTCCATTGGGTCGCTGCCGACCCGCGACCATCTGCTCGTAAAACTGTGCCTCGCGCTCGGCGAAGTTTCTATACATGCGTAGGTGGCGAGGCTCCGCACCATTCTCGATGAAGCCCGCGACAAGAGAAGCAATGATCAGAGCGTCGTCCTCGAAGAGCCCCTCGGGACCCATTTGTCCTGCAGCTTTGATCAGTCCGCAGGCCTCCATCTCAACCACTTGATCGATAGTGAGTCCACTCGCATCTGCGATCTCAGATCGCGTGAGTCCATTGCCCTCGGGCTCTGAAGTAAGAACATCTCCCTGAGAATCGAGCTCCATCTGCTCACCTCTAAGGCGGGTGCTCTTAATTGATTTCTCAGCAAGAGGAGCCTCAACTTTTTTCGGCACGGCCTTTCTGCGTTTCTTCTTTGCTGGAGCTTCAACGGGTGGAGAGTTCTCCTCAGCCAACGCAACGGGAGTGCTCACCTCGGGCGCTGCATCGAAGAACGTCGCAACTGTCGAATCGCTACGCAGTTCGTCAGAGGTTTCTGGGAGTGGAGAACCGTCAAGATCATGTTCTTGGAGGCGGTCCTTAATGACCTTCAGGGGAAGGAAATTATCCTTCTGTTGAAGCAGTATCCAGCGCAGACGGATTAGATCTGATTCATAAAACTTGCGGTAGCCGGAGGGCGTTCGTTCGGGGGCGATCAATCCCTGGCTCTCCAAGAATCTAATTTTCGAAATCGTGACATCCGGGAACTCGGCACTTAAATGATTAAGCACATCGCCTATTGAGAGATGGGCTGATTCGCTATCAGCGTTCATCGGGCCGACTCAATCGTTACAACATAACGGCCGATCTGTACCTCGTCGCCGTCGTGAACATCGCTGGTGGTGATCAATTTACGATTTACGTAAGTGCCGTTGAGTGAGCCGACATCGCTTACTGAAATCGAGAAGTCAGGGCCTCCACTACCTTCTACCGAACCGCCTCTTGGGATGCAGTTGAAGACGCAGTGTCGCCGAGAGACTGTGATGTCATCCAAGAAGATGCCAGAGGCGGGGTGGCGCCCTACCTCTAGAGATCCAACATTCAATGCAAATTTGCTACCTGCATTCGGGCCTCTGACGACGTGAATGAACGCAGCTGTAGCCGGGGAGTTGCTCGTAGCGGCTGCGCTCGACTCGACCACCGCAATTGAGAGAGTTGCCTCACCGGAATCGTTCCCGGCCTCTTTCGAATCGGCGTCCTTAGAATTAGCTTCCTTCGAATCGGCGTCTTGAACCTCTCCTGCAGTGGGCCCAGCGACAGCGCCGCATGAAGAGCAGAAGCGCGCATCCTCAAGATTTAGGTGGCCACATGCGGTGCATTTCATAGACTTAGGCTACAGCCCACATGCTCGCTGCGAAACCCTAACTCTTCACGGTAGGTAGAGGGTCTAAAAGTGGCGATACGCGGAGATCGACGCTGCTCGGAGTTGGAGCGGATCCCTAACCCTCAACCAGTGCCTGATATGCCGAGGCGTCCATAAGTCCACCAATCTCGGCCTCTACACCGACCTCGAGTACAAATATCCACCCGGCGCCGTAAGGGTCTTGATTCATTAGCTCGGGAGTGTCCTCTAAAGCTGAATTTACCTCGGCAATCACACCGGTCAACGGCGCGTAAATCTCAGAGACTGACTTGGTGGACTCAACCTCTGCTACTCCTACTGACCGAAGCACTGAGACCCCGACCTCAGGAAGTTGGACGAATACCACGTCGCCAAGCGCATCCTGTGCAAAATCAGTAATTCCGATCAGCGCCCGGCCGTCAGAGATCTTTACCCACTCGTGCTCTTCTGTGTATTTCAGATCGTCTGGGTAGTTCATGGTTTTAAGTCTCCATTCGAGGCGAAAGATTCATCAGAGAAGCGGTCGGCAGAATCTACTCCGCTCGACCTTCGCGTAAGGCAATACGCGCCAACGGGACATAAGTAGCGGCGGCCCAATACGAGAGCGCCAATCCCCCAATTGTCGCTGACCATGTAAATAGCAAGAGGAAGGCGTGGAGAGCACCACTTGAGAAGGTCAGGAGTAGAAAGCCTGGCAGAGCGAACATGAGCCCGAGGGTCCCGGCCTTTCCGACCCACTGCACCTCAATCCGCCTAGCTCCGGCTGCCGCCAATCCAACTACTGCGACGCTGATAACAGCCTCTCTGAAAAGAACAAGCGCTCCAATCCACAGCGGCACCGAACCATTGATCAACAGCGTGACAGCAGCCGTGATTAGGAGGATTCGATCTGCCACCGGGTCTAGTACCTGACCTATGGCCGAGCCCTGATCGTATTTACGCGCTATCCATCCGTCGACCCAATCGGTGGCACCAAGAATCGCCAAGAGAATCGCAGCAGAGAGCGGCTTATCGGCACCAAGAAGTAGCCAGACAAAAATCGGCACGCAGAGAAGCCTTAAAAGCGAGATGAGATTTGGAATGGTTCTCCAACCTGCATCCCGGCTAGGTACCGGTACAGAGCTAGTTAAAGGCATTGGCTGAGATTAGAGCGTCCCTCATCCACGTTGGGTTATACGCCTTCAGGTGGCGCTGTGGGGTCATCGGGGCGCTCGCCGGCATCAAACTGCACGGCGGCTCGATCAGAAATCAGGGGCCCGATTACTGACCTAGAGACGGCTCGGTGATCTGGATTGTCTCGATAGGTACGAAAATCTTCAATGTCGTCGAAATCTGCAACTATGGCGAAGTCAAAGTTGTGCTCCCCGAGCCCTAGATCAGAGCCAAATCGGTAGGAGCGAATCTCAGGGATTACAGCGGGCAGAGCGTAGAGCGCCTCCCCGACCTCACCGATTTGCGCTTCAGTGACACCCTCAACCCAACGGAACATCGCTATATGTCTGAACATATCGTCACTCTCTCACGTGGCGGGGCGCGAAGTGCCCCTCCGATCGGATCACACGCACCGGGCAGGGAGGTGCTCGCCGACGGGAGGGGCAGTTACGTTTTATCAGTTATAGGCAACAATGGGGGCAATTTTGGGAGATTATTTCCTCAATGTGACGAGTTTCACCCGAATTGCACCTGTAATCCGGTGGTGAATCTCATGGCGCTACAAAGCGATGGAGAACCGCACCAACCCCCTCGGAGACGGTGATGAATCCTCTTCCATTGGAGTTAAACCCAACAGCCTCGCCCTGAGCCTCAGATGGCGCTGGCCCAGCGCAGGCGACGATCTTGGCTCCTCCGGCTATAAAGGTCGAGAGCGGTGTACCAATATCAGGTCGGGCGCTTACCGCCACTCCCCCATAGGTACGAAGAGCGAGTTGCAGGCCGTTCGGAGAAATATCCGCACCAGTAATCGCACCGAAGGCACTCGAAGAAGTTGTGATGGTTGCGAGGTACTCCATCGTTGTGAGGACGCCTGGGATAACTGAACCAGAGACACGGTAAGCATTCTGTGCTCCGCCGCTCATGCTTTTAGTTATCACAACGATCTCGCCTGTTGCCGGGTCCACTAATAGCGACTCCGCATTATGGGCCCCGTCTGGATAACGGAGTCGGATTGCATCCACACCAGAGAGGGATCCAGAAACGCTCCCCGCTAGGTCCACAACAGGCTCTGCCACTCGGTAGATAACGATCTCTGAGCGCACGGAATTGTTGTCGCCTATGTCACCAACGTAGATATACGTCTTAGCGGCCACAGGGCCGCGCCCTACCGCGATGTCTTCCCAATCGATTGCGGAGGCTCCGTTGAGGCTCAGAGTCGTATGTGTGATCCCTTCACCGTCGAGGCCAAATATTCGAGCTGAGTCACCCGAGTCGTTGTGCACCCAGAGAAGACCTGGATTAGCTCGGCTCGCGGCAATGCCGGAGATCTCAGTCAACGCTGCATTAGCAATTGGGGCGCTCTGCGAGGCCACAAGTCTTTTTGAACAAGTAGCAATCAAGACAGGCGACGCGCAGCCCACCAAGATCGATGCGCCAATGACCGCGAGCACAATGGACGGTACAGCAATCCTTCGAATCCAGGCTCTGCGCATGAGTTAGAGCGTACCTTGGAAAATGAAAGGTCGTT